>NZ_JBSXNH010000078.1:0-47109 GCF_056857535.1 Vreelandella sp. L-25 | reverse complement strand
AACGGGCCGTCAGCACCGATCAGCACGGTGGGTTTTGGCAATAACGGGCTTGCGAAAGCCAACTTGCACGGGGCGAATGATCAAAAAGTGCTCGCTGGCGGTGATAGGGAAAGTGTCGGCGCCGGCTTCACGGATTCAGGTTCATTTTATTCATAAACAATGGAATGGAGTTCTCACCACCCTATAGCGCGTCGCTCCCACAGGTGGGAGAGAGCATTACTTACCAGAATCCAAATCGAACTCTCGGCTTATTGGTTTTACGATACATTTCTTACTGCTTTGTTCGCAACACTAACCAGTCAACCAATGCAGGCAGTATGGCTTCCCAATCTTCAGCACCCACGGGCTCAAACGGCTGATGATACGCGCGCACTGATACTGCCAGCCGCTTTAGGGGCGTATCTCGTCCGTCAACAGCGTCACCGCTGACGCTTTTACGCGCTAAGGGCTTATCGGGCGAAGATTGTTTCTTGGACATGGCGGCGTTACTCGCAGCTAATACTGGTTGTCTTTACATCATGGCAGGAGACGATAGGCTATCAATGCATGCAACGTATGACACCAACGTCGCACAGTTAGATCCTGGACAACTACTCAAGCGATGCCTTGGTGACGCTCCTTCTGAGCTCAGCTTTCAAGGTTTTCTGCTAGCACACTTTTATCCGCCACCAAACTGTATGGCGAGTTACTGCCTGAACATTTCGTCGGGGTTGCTAGCAAACAGTATATCGCGTGACCAGACTTCCAGTTGGCCATAAGCATCAGCATTTGAACTGATGCTCGATAGCACCGTCGTAAGGGATATGAGAGAAGGGTTGGCTTTCGCCGACAAGCTATTACTCTCCGTTCTTGCAGGATAGAGTCTTCGCGGAGCACTTTATGGTCTACGAAAATGCAGTTGTGAAAGTCGAAGAAGGCATTGGCGCTCTGCTTTGCAACAGCTGCGGCATTGTCATTGCTAAGGATATTAAACACGAAGACAGGGAGCACTACTGTACAATGTGTATGAGCGGAAATTGCAAAGCAAAATTCAAGAAAGAAAAGTAACAAAATTGAGGTCTGAGGCTTATCAACGCCGGCGATGAATGGAAAATGTTGCGCAACGACATCAAGTCCAAAAGCCTTCAGATCGTCGCCCTAGGCCTCACCACCCAGCATGCAACCCACGTCAGGAGACGACTTCACATCTCGAATGTTGAATGCGGTCAACCGTATGATGCTGGATATGATGGCTGTCAACGCCCGCAAGGATTACGAGCAGCGCCGCCAACGTCAAGCCCAGGGGATGTTGAAGGCTCAACAAGAAGGTCGCTAAGAAGGTCAGCCTGATAAACGGCACCTGATAACAGAGCACCTGGCGGCAGGCTTTTCGTTGCGCAAGACAGCAAAGCATCCCCAAGTCAGCATTTACATCGTTTACAATGCCAAGAAACACGGCATATAGCACCTCTCTCGCGTTCTAACATAGATGCCCAAAACCCGCACAACTATCTATTAGCAGATTAGGTACCTTCTCTTACAGCTATGTTCACCACGGGCAGGCGATGCCTGGGCATTACTCTTTGATTACCCGACTCCGCGCGAAACCACTCGATGGGAAGAGCTGTCGTTTGTACGCTAATCACGCGCAATTGAGCCATAGTTGCTAAATCAGAAAATAGCACTAAAACCTGTGCTTATTTGACCTTTCGAGCATATGTAGTAGCTGATAAATTATTTTTACATACATATAGTATCAAGCAAGAAAGAGGCGGTAGTACATCTCACTACAAAACATTAATTTTTATTAGCATAAAACCTAAACCTTCCGATCCTAAAGTATTGAGGAACAACATGCCCAAAGAACAAAAGAAAGCGCATTTTCAGTACCCTGAAAACCTTATTGTGAAAGTCGTTTCGTTAGAAGACGCTATAAAACTTCAATATAGTAACGGCGTCGAATGCACACCAGAAAACCTAGCAAACACTGAAATAAAAGATTTCACTTACCACTTACAAAGCATTTTAAATCAGTACATCGAAGATTTATCGGCTGACATCGAAGGCCGCGTTGAAAATAAATTTTTTATAGAAACAGATGGAGAGCATAAGAACAAATATATCGGCATGCTTTTTTTAAGCAGCCAGCCTCACCAAGAAAACCTAACCCATAAACTCTCCTTAATTGCTTACGAAATAACGCACTCCGTCATCACGCAAAAAGATATTTTAAGCATTGTCCATACAGATAAAAAGCCTTCAGGAGACAAAGAGTTTATTAAAGAACACTCTGAAAAATTCATTAACAAAAAAAATGCACGATCTATTAAGCATCCGTTTACCGTATCACCTGAAATAGATAACAAAAAACAACCAAAAGTGGAACTCCTAGTTAGCGGTCAGTATTGTGCGCCAACGTTTGAAACGTCTAAACCAATTCCCATTAAAGGTTATGCGATTCCGGCGGGGTATGATGAACACAGCAATACAATTTCTCTTTATAATATCGATTCAACTAATAAAGTTTCAAGCACACCTTTTACGCTCTCCTCCAATCATGCTGACCACATCATGACATTAGCTTCTGCAAAAGTTAATAAAGACATTTTATACTACACCGGCGAGCGTTTTGAAAACCCTAAAGGCCCTACTAAACAAAAGTCATATGTATTGTCTAATCTTTCTATTGCGAGCGATGACAATCCGTACGAAAACTTTCAGCTGCAATCTAGCTAACGCCAAACTACCTTTTATTCATATACAAATAAGTGGCAGTCACTATGTAAGCGACTGCCAACTCATACCGATTTCTAACAATATCGCGTTCATTTTTACCTAGTAGCAGCCCGGCATACTGCTGATACTTCATCTTTCTACCGCCCTTTACAACTTCAAACATATCTAGCTGAACACCCGTATCACTTATCTCTTTCAACCCATACGAGTGCAGCATTCGCTTTACGTCATCGCTGCAGTTTTTTCCAACAATGACGTAGTTGGATGAAGACACTTTAAACGCTTTGACAGTAAGAGCGATAACTGCCACGTGCCTCGTTTCACTCATCAGTAGATGCCGGTGCCGTCCAACCTGACAAGCTAACTCACTGAGCTCTAGTGCCCCATTAATCGTTAAGGTTTCGCCGTCAATTTTTTTAGCATGCTCGAGCAAGCGATCCCATGCAGCGTCGCTGATACTGCGCAGCAGTCCTAAGGGGTATTCTTGCGATGTTATCCATTGGTCTTTTCCCCGAATTTTGAAGCGCATATTGCTTTCAGCGTCCTTAATAACACCTTCAAGGATAGCAGCATGTACCGGCGACAATCCCAACGCCTCACTCGCTCGTCGCACATTCTGCCGTAGCGCGCCTAATCGCAACGCTTTCATCAATAAACGCGGTGTTGGTTCGTTAAACAAAGAAAGCTCTTGAGGTAGCGCAGAAGCCGGCGTGTAACGTTTAAAATCCTGCGGCTTGATTGCTTCTTTGAGAATGCTACCATTTGTCCCTTTAACAGGTGTCAGCGCATCCGCCCATTCTAGAATTAAATGATTATAGTTAAGCAGCCCAGTCGATGGCTGGCGGTGCCCCATTAAGCGCGCCAGCCCCATCATCACGCGACGCGAACAGTAATGTTGCTGCCCCATCACCATCTGACGAATGTTAGCGCTATCTATATCTATATGCTGGGTTATTTTGGTGGCGACAGGCGTGTTTAGCTGTAGCAGAGAGGCTGCCGCTATATTGTAAAACGCATGACGGGCGTGATGTAGTGATAGTGTTGGGCTGCCACTCACGTGACGCAACGCATCTATCTCAGCAGCGCTGATTGCTGATGCACTAAGCGCTACTTCGACTTTACCATCGCGTATCTCACCTAGCAGCGGTAGGGACGCCTCACCCCCCAGTAGCGCATCATGACGATTAAGCACAGCGTTAAGCATACGTTGCTCTGTCGCCTCGAGAGAAAACAAAAGCGGCACAGCACGTCGAGAGGCCTCACTTTTTAATGTTCGATAACGATTGTTCCTAATCAAAACCCAGCAGTAGCCATGAGATTCACACCAATCTCGCCTGAGCAACCCTCTCGCTTCATCCAGCCGCAAACCAAAGCGATACGCGCATAGCAATACAAACTGAAGTAAACACGCAATATCGGGGTCTCGTTGCGATGCTTCTATCCGCTTCAGTGTCTCAAGGTATTCTCCTTCTGAGAGCGTTTCAGCACGCACGTGTCGTCCTTGCTCTGCAACGGGTAGCTCATCCCAATCCGGTTCTTCAACGCCGAGAGAGGCGGCTACGCGGTGAAAAGAGCGTAGACGATGGCTAAAATAGCTCATATCGCTCAAATGGGTTTCTTGATAATCAATCAGACCTGCATAAAAGGCGGTGATTTCTTCACTACCGATCGCCATCAGGTCGACACCGTACGCAAGCTCCTCAAAAAGCTTACGCAACGCGCCCCAGTAACGATGAATACTACTGCTTTCGAACGGCTTAAAGCGCCTGCTCACTCGCCCCTTACCACTCCGGATAACCGTCGCGATCCAGATGACCAACAGCATGATGGCACTACTTACTTTACCGTTTCGCTGGGTTACTAGTTGCTCCAGTGATTTTGCCGTTATTTTAGCCTGCGCCTTGGTGTAGCCATCCAAGATTTGCTTCACCTCTTTAAAAAGAAGTACCGCCTGTTGCTGCAGCTCATGTTTATCGCCATTAGCTCGTAATAGCGCTGGCAACGCTGTCGAGAGCTCCAGATCCTCAGTGTTGACTGCTGAAGGTGGGAACATCAGCGATTTGCCGTACACCATACGAATGTGCGCTTGCATAGGGAGGCTGGTGGCCACTATCCGCCCTGCTAACGCGCCAGCCACTACGCCCGGTAATCTCAGAAGATTGGCTTGATCGACAATAGCGGCCGCCTGCCCAAGTATCTGCTGGATCGTTATACACTCTTGACTCTCACAGCACTGGATCAACGCCTCAGGCAAAGGCGGCGCCTGTTTTGGGATCGTCCAAGGATCGTCGAGCGCTTTGGTAGATGTTAGGCGTTGCCCGTAAGTCAGTAGTGATGCCACATGATATGACACTGTGTGCCGCTGTACGGGGGCTTGCCAGCTGGTGCTATCTAACTGTTCGCTATACTCCAAGTAATAGGTTTTACGGTGATATAACAGCCGAATGTTGTCTCCTTGGCACACATCCTTCAGCAGGCGCATATAACAAATACGTTTTTCAATACACAAAAGTAACGCACCGAGCGCTAATGCCTGGCGTTTAGAACAGTGGGTTCGGGTGGCGTATGGACGCATAGTCGATGCCCAATGCGTCAATTGAGTCATTAATGCAGCGTAAGCGGGTGCGTGCTCATGAATCAGCGTTTTTTCCGGCAACATCGAAATGTAACGGCGCTGAAACGCATGGCGATGCGGTGACTCATGCCGCTCTAGCAAGCGTGTCAGCACACTAAACCGTAAGGCTGCAGAGGGGTAAGGCGTTTTTCCCTGCTGAAGCAACATTTGCCGACCCAGTTGATTGATCTCATCAGCGGACAGCGTGTCCATATCACGCCCTTTTAGAAACAACTCAATATCGTTAAGCGCTGCTCTGATAGCGTTTCGTGTTGCCAATCGACGATTTTTTTCGCGTAGCCGCTGCCCAAATGCCCGGGGAGATGTCGCTGAATCACGCAAGCTGCTCCCGGCAGCTACTGGCAAGGAGGCAGGTGGTGCTAGCAAATCAAACGATAGTCGCTCAAAGAGTTCGTTGACCTCTTTGCGATAGGCTGTCCAATCGTCCATCCAGCAGCGGGCCGAGGTGTCGCCATAGGTGGCGACACTTTTTTCCGCATGCCCCAGCCAACCATCCACAACTTCGTTATCGACGCCTAATAAGGGTAATTGCTGTGCTAGTCGGTGACGGAAAAGATTGGGGGGTAGTGGCCAGTCGAATAAGGTGGCACCTGGTAGATCAGTCGCTGACATAGAGTGCCAATTGAGCGACTCATCGATTAAAAAGAACAGGGGCTGTTCAGCCTTCGCAGGCAATTCTAATAGCGTGTTAATTTGCGATGATATTGCAGGATGGGTGCTCAACAAATGCTCGGCGAGACGTTGGAGGTACGAGAGGTAAGCCTCGACAAACTTAATCGCCTTATCGGCCAATGGCACCATACGACCATTCCGCACACCGCTGCCTTCCGCTTTATCATTTATAAACACAGCTGGGAGGTCGTGATTAAAAAACCGTGGGCTTTCAAAAGGGTCTTTAAGGTACCGACTCCCCGTTGCCGCATAGAGGGCCATGACGCAGTAGCTGGTCCACTGATTATGTAGACGCACCATATCATTGCCTTCTAACGTTTCTTTGAGCTGCTGAGTCGCTTCGCTAATCGCCCTATTGAGCTGAGCTTCAAGCGGTACCAACAAGCTGCCTTGATTCGTCGATTGTAACGTTTCGGCGCCCTGGAACTGATAAGGTAAAGCAAGACCTTGCTCAATCGCCTCGATATCCCAGCTGGCATAGCTACATGCACCAGGTAACGCGCTATTGGGGTGAGCGGTTAGCATCCTCGCGAAATGGTGATTGCCTGAGGCATCAAAAACAGATTGGCCCCATACCTCGGAAAGCTTACCGCTGGTAACGCGTGGGCATGCGATGCGCATGCGTTCATTAAACCACACCTCAATTTTTTGGGCTGGCGATACGCTTTGCCACAACTCAGCCAGTGAGGCTTGGGTGGACAATGGTTGACTACTGATTACAAGCGTCTCTCTTACTTCAGGGATTAGTCCAACACACTGCTTTTCGTGAACAGCTGCCACGTAAGGTTGCGCGGCGATATCGGGTTTCCATGCATTACGTCGACGCGGTGACAAGCGAACCATCTGCTTAAGGTTTGATGCTAAAGACCACTCCCCTTGGGCCTCGTCTCCAATGCCCATTGCAAGCACTTGGCTGAGAGACCGCGAAAAACGTATCGCGAGCCACACTAACGCTCCGCCTAATCGCTCTCGCTGATCAGTATGCTTGAGCTGCTGCGCAACCCACTGTTCAATTAGCAAACGCTCAGGTGGTAAAAGCTTGGAATAGCTCCACGGTAGATAATGGGACGTTTCCACTTGTTGTTGATAAAAGCTACGCCCTGTCAGTTCTTGTTGAGCCTGAGTATCTGTTGCATCAACCGGCAGTAAGTAAATCGCCTCATCAGCCTCTTCATCTAACAACCCCGCCGGGCTAGGACATACTTCTATGAACTGTTCAGATGACTCATCAAGACTTATTAACGGTGTCGGCTCAGAAATGGGTGCAGATAACTCAGCATGCACAAAAGGCTGCGGAGGGAAATCGCGCTGAGTGGTGAAAGCTTTTGTATCACCACTGGCAATCTCGATGATGGCATTGATGAATGCGGTGCCACTTTTACCAAATGTATGGCTTTGCTTGTACTGCTCAGCAGCCAAAGACAACGCGTCAGTAAAACGTTCAAATGTCCAAGCATCAGGTGTCAGGTAACGTCGGGCACGGCGCAAGACATCATCGACGAGTTGCCACTGCGCTTGATAGCGGTCTGCAATCAAAAAGCGTGCTGCGGTACTGATATTTCGATCCGCTAAGCAATGCTCAGTCACTACCCGATTCGCCGCCTGCGCGATCAACCACAAGCGTAGCGCACGCCTTAACACGTATTCAGATGATTGCTCCGCCCCAGGCAGCGGGTAAGTAATTAACGTTATAAGAAACGTTTGCTCTTTAAGGCTGCCTTTATATGTTTGTTTCGTTTTTGTAGCGTCTCCTGCATGAGGAAATGCAGGATACTGAAGGTTGATCAAGGGATCTTGACGAATGGCTTTCGCCAGATCATCTAGCGAGGCAAGGGTGGGATTTTGCCGCCATCGAGCCAGAATGTCTTTTGATTCAGGATGGTGAAATTCATTAACCAGGTTGCCAATCGCGACGACCTGGTGATCCAATCCAAGCGTCCAAAAAGCCAGTTCCAGAGCATCACTGAGATCATGCTGGGCAGCCCATTGGCATATATCGCGATAGGGGTGGCCAAAGCGCGCTATTTGCTTACCAGTGCTTATATCGTCTCTTTTGACCGCGAACGTATGCTCTAC
The DNA here is from genome assembly GCF_056857535.1 of Vreelandella sp. L-25. NCBI lineage: Bacteria > Pseudomonadati > Pseudomonadota > Gammaproteobacteria > Oceanospirillales > Halomonadaceae > Vreelandella > Vreelandella sp. L-25. The sequence continues at coordinate 39,011 of NZ_JBSXNH010000078.1, read as the reverse complement.
CATTACGACTTATTCATTCTTATATAGACAGTTACTATATATCTAAAAAACATATAAATAATAGTGATAGCCACCAATATCTCTTGATACCAAGCACGAGTAGCCAAAGTAGTTGCGCACCAGAGCTGTCAACCTGCCATTTTGGATTACTCATATAACTAAAGATGGTGTCGCCACCAGCCAAACAAATTCTGCCTTGCTAAACCTCGTGAACAGGTGTGGCATGCCCAGACAACATTTAACGTTACATGCACGACAGACCAGGGGTTGCCTGAGTGGCGTGGTTCACAAGTGGTGGCAAAAAATTTTTAGGGCACCAACTAGCGGTGCGCCCAAATATCTTTGGCCACTTTGAGGGAAACAGTTGCTTAACTCTAAGTAGGTATCGTGGGCAAAAGGCAACTATCACTGCTCACTGGTAATTGACGAGTTTGATGTCACAATCGTCCAAAGTGAGCGTGGGCCCAACAGACGTTCCAGCACCCAAGCGCTAGGCAGACTCAGAAGGTAGCCATCGGAATAACCTATCCCATGCAAAGCCTATTTTGGGATAGGGTTTACCACCCATGAATCAGCAGGGGCCCAGTTTCCGATAGAGAAGTTATCTTGCACGCTGAAGTGGCGCGATAACGATTTCCCAAAGCATTTCTGCTGCCCCTTCCTGAGATAGCTTCTGATGTTGACGCCCTTGGAAAGCCATTCCCATGCTCGTTAGGTAAAGGGCTTGGTCGTCTGCTTGCACCGAAAGAGCCTCGTTAAAGGAGTTACTGCTGAAAGAGTCACCACCCTGACTGTAATAGATCCCTGCTCCCATTTGCCCTCCAACATACACTGTCGCCGTCGCGACGCTCTCTCCATCTTTATAGATGGTCGCAAAAAAACGATTAGCATCGATTCGACGAAATACACCTTCGTAACCTGGGTTCCGTGCTTGGAGCTCATTCAGAGAGTTTTCGAAAAAGCGCGCAATGTATTCAAATGTGTCGATTTGGAACCGGTCTTTGTCCAGCTGAGTAAAGGTCTTAGCGACTCGAAGGTTACTCGAACGCGGGCCGGCAACTACAGACTGCTGGGTATGCATCAAAGCCCCAACATCCACGCGTTCGGCGCTTGATTGAGTGCTTCGCCACCTTTCAGCCGCTTTGCGAACCTCCTTCGCGACCTGTAACAATGCTTCGTCTCTATCCGGCCAGAGAGTGACCGGCTTTCCATCCTGGGGGGTGCCAAGCAGCTTTCCAAATGGGGCGTGGTGCCAATCGCATGCTCGCAAAATCACTGGAATGACGATTGCCTCCTTAGCGTTGTGGCGTTCCATGGCACGCGCCATCTCTATGTTGTAGCAATAGTCGGAAGCAATGAAATCAGGACTCACTAACAGCAAAATTATCTCATCGCTGTTGATATGTTGATCAATGGCTGCGTCGATTTCCTGACCAGCACCAATTCTTCGATCGTGCCAGCTGTCGATAACACCTTGACGCTTGAGCATCGCTAGCTGCTTTTCTAGCTGATCTCTCAGCACCTCGTCAGCGTGACAGTATGAGAAAAAAACGTTTGGCAAAATGAGTACTCCAAGCCTATAAGACCTGCCTGAACTTACGACTTTTTCAGCTCTTAAAGAAAAATATATTTAGCATTTCGGCAAGAGGTTATCCGTCCTATCTATGGCATGCACACAACGGCGCAAAGCAGCCAGTGATAATAAACGACCTGTTTGCACTGTGAGACCCGGTTAGCGTTCATGATGGGAGCATTTGCGTTGATGCAGCATGTGACGCATAGCACATCCAATATGGTTATACCGCTCTACTTTTAAATTGAAATTTTGTTCGAATCAGGCATATCCGAGCAGATTGTTTATTTCATCATTTCAATTGCTGGCTGACGTCCAATAGGATGTCCTTCTACTGCGATCGCGTTCCTTCTGCCGGAAGCGCTTCACATAGTCGGCGGATGCCATCTCGTCCACCCTTAGCTCCAGTGCGCAGTTAATCAAGGAGGCCATGGTATTGTCCGTGATCTTCAAGTCACTGGGCAGCCGCCCAAACACCTGAGCACTGCTTTCTTCGATGGCAGCGAGGAAAGCCCTGAGAAAATCACCTTTTGACGATCTAGAACTCTCCGTGGCCGCCTTGGTTAGCGGATCAGTAGCTTCAATATCTGCGTCGCTAGCATCCTGGACTAGTTCGTCCATGAAGTCGCTTAGTGATGGCCAATATTTTAGGTCATATTGATAGTGTAAGCGGCTAAGCTTATCCCCAATCTCCATTCCAAACAAAGGGTTGTGTTCAGAGGCTTCTTCGATTACTTCGCAGACATGATAATGGGTATTGCTGGCGAAGCCGGAATGATTATGGAGCACGCTGCGCTCATCCAGCAGCATCGAGAGTTCCATAGCCTTGTCCGCAATCTGCCGATTGACCTCAATGAGACGATATCGACTAGCACGGGCGGCCTTCATGTCTTCCGGTTTCCAAAATGCGGCTGTACTCAAAAGCTTGGCGAGAAATTCCTGCAGTGCATGAGGGTGATGGCCGAGCTTACGGTGCAGCTCCAGATAGGCGCTTTCCAGCTCGTGGCCTCTGTTCAACAGTCTATCAATCACTCTGTTCTCACTCGGCAAACAGTGATGCTCCAAATTGTATTGTTTACTCTTTCGCAGAATGTCTTCGCAAACGGCTAGGGGAGAGGCTGGCGGCTTGAGGTGGGTCATGTGCTTATCTCCGTGAAGTTTGAAAGATAGCTTACCGGCCTTCTCTCAGGCTGTCGGTACCCGAAACCGTTTATTTCTAGTGAGCTTTAGGTACCTGTTGCCACAAGCATATCTAATTTTAGTAAGCACTCTCAAGGCGTACAAAATATGGCAGGCTTGAGGCCACTGAGGCCTCCCAGTAACCGCGAAGGTTTGAAACGATTTAAGAAAGGGCTAGCGGGATAAAATTTATTTAGGGAGCGGAAATAGCCCTTTTCCTCCCCTGGGCTTGGGGTATCACATTGGTATAGAAGCATGCTATTGCTGGGGTAACCGCTTATGACCTTTTCTGGGATGGGGCGCAGGTGATGTGTTGATTACACAGTCGTAATAACAATGGATGAATTAAAAACCGATCCACAGGGGGCGCTACATCAGTGTATCTAGCAAAACTGAAAATAACGAACTTCAGAAAATTGCAATCTGTTGACCTAGAGTTTCAGCCCGGGCTGAACGTCCTGGTCGGCTCTAATAACATTGGCAAGACCGCCATTGTTGATGCATTGCGCGCGCTACTTGCAGGATACGACGAGCCATACCCGCGCTTTAACAACGACGATATGCATCGACCAAAGGGGGGCGATCCGGCAGGGGACATCCAGTTTAAGTACGTCTTCCAGGATTTGGACGTAGACGACGAAGCCGACTTTCTGGCAGCACTGAAGCCGGACGAAGATGGCAGGTTTGAAGCTCACATTAACATCCGTTATTCAGAAGCTGACAAGATTGGCAGGCTGCGAGTAAGGCGTTGGTGTGGAGACCATGAAGAGATAGGCCTGACCGCGGATATGATCGAGAACCTTCGCGGTGTCTACCTGCCACCTCTTAGAGATGCTTCACAGGGTCTCAAGCCCAATCGCCATAGCAAGCTGGCTCGACTATTTCAGCTCCTTGCCGATGATGAAGGTCGTGATGGTATTAATGAAGCACTTAAACTGCTCGATGAAGAGCTAAGGGGCCACGATCCGATTATTACCGCTCACTCGGCCATCACAAGTCGGCATGACACGATGCTAGGGTCTCAGCTAGCCCAAGTGTTGGATTTGGGATTGAGCGGAAGCGATTTTCAGAAGCTGGCATCACGCCTGTCGTTAGTAGTGGACGACTTCGAAATTGAACAGAACGGCCTTGGATTTAACAATCTGATTTACATGGCGGTGGTTCTCTGTGAGCTGGCCAGGAACGCTGACGCGAGTTACCGAGGCCTGATCATTGAGGAGCCTGAGGCACACTTGCATCCGCAGTTGCAGGCGGTGTTGCTAGATTACCTGGAATCGATTCAAGATGGGGAGGGTGAGAAGCCCGTTCAGTTGTTTGTTTCTAGCCATTCCCCCAACTTCGCCAGCATTGCTAATCTCGACAGCCTCACATGTCTGGTCGAAACAGCCACTGGCGTGGAGACTTTCTTCCCACGCACCATCCAATTCGAAAGGGGAAAAAGAGAAAAGCTCGAACGCTACCTTGATGTGACCCGCGCTGAACTGTTTTTTGCCCGTCGTATCATCTTCGTTGAAGGCGCGGCCGAATTGATGCTGGTCAATGTGCTCGCGGAAATGTGTGGCTATAACCTGCGCAAGCACGGCGTCAGCCTGATCAGTGTCGAAGGACTCAATTTTGACTCTTTTTTGCCTCTGTTTGGCGAGGAGGCCCTGAAAATTCCAGTATCCGTGATCACCGACGCGGATCCAGTAAGTGAAGCGGATGAAACCGGAGAAACGGTGGCCGTTTATCCCACGTTCGACGAGGAAATTAGGGTTTCAAACAATACCGCCAGGATGAAGAAAAACGAGGATTCCCTCGTTAAGGTTTTCTGCGGTCTCAAAACTCTCGAATATGATCTGGCGTTGGTTGACGTTAATCGCACCGCAATGCTGGCGGCACTTAGAAATATGCACCCGAGAATCGCGCAAGACCTCCAGACTAAGGTCGAAGAGGAAGAAGGCGATGCAGCCAAAGCACGGACTATATTCAGCGGCATGTTTGAGCGCAAACAAAATAATGTGCAGAAGGGGCGCTTTGGCCAGTCACTTGCGCAAGTTATTGCCGAAGGCAACGCTTTTGTAGTGCCAGAGTATATCCAGAATGCGATTTCTCATGCCTGTCAAACAGCGGAGGCCAAGTAGTGAATCACCCTTCCGAAGAGCAGACGCAGGTTATAGATGCCTCAGTAGAGCCCTTGTCAGTAATTGCCTGTGCTGGCAGCGGCAAGACATTCACTGCCGTGCGACGTCTGGCCAATATTCGTCAAAAACTTGGTAATCATCGTGGACGTGTGGCACTCCTGTCCTTCTCCAATGTCGCTGTAGATACTTTCCGAAAGGAATATCAAGATCTGGGGCTCAGCAGCAACGTCAACAACCGCGTGGACATAGATACGCTGGATACTTTCATCACCAGCAACGTGTTGCGCCCTCATGCCTATCGGACGATGGGTGCGCAACAGACGGCTTTCCTTGTGACCGGTGGAGAAGCATTTCTGAAAGGATTCACATTTCGAACGGATCTTTACCCGCGCGCTATCAATGAAATGCAGGTCGGTATTGACGCTGGAGGTGTCTACTTCTGCTACTCGGATATTAAAAGTGAAATGCACAGGCTCAATACTGCCCAAGCTGCAGACGTGGTGCATCGCCTTGGGCGGATCGGTGCCTACACACACAACCTCGGGCGTTACTGGTGCTATCGCACGTTAGCAGATCAACCTGGGATTCTGCGTGCTCTGGTTCGCCGTTATCCGCACATCCTGATTGACGAGGCTCAGGATATCGGAACGGTTCATCAGGTCATCATCGAGCAGCTAGTGAGTGCTGGTTGCCAGGTCTCGCTGATAGGAGATCCAAATCAGGGTATTTATGAATTTGCCAGTGCTGATGGGGCGTTCTTGTCAAAGTACGGGCAACGTGACGGCGTAAATAGCCTCGAATTGAAGAGAAACTTCCGGTCCGTGCCACCAATCCTTGATCTGGCCAACCATCTGGCCGGACGAACCGATGCCGCAGATAGGGAAGCGCCTGATACAGTCCATGGTACCTTCTTTGTAGCTTACGGTAAGAATGACAGAGAGCAACTCATTGTTTCGTTTCAGAGAGCAGTGGAGGCCGCTGGCCTTAGGCTGGAGCGTTCGGCGGTACTCTGCCGCGGACGCAAACAGGCAGATAAACTGGCTGGCAACAAAGGGGCCCCGGGCTGGGGCATCGTCAAACGGTTTACACAGGCTGCAATTCTGCGCGAGCGTTTTAAAGACTATCAAGGTGCATTCAGGCTGGTGGCTATCGGTATCGTCAACCTACTCGTTGATGCTCCAAATGGGATGTTGGCTAAGCTCACATCCCAACGTGAGGATCAGGCGTTACGTCGGCTCATCTGGGCTTTTACTCGTAATCCTGATATGGGACTGCCCGGTGTATCGCTCAATGGAAAAGCGCAGTGGCACCCCCTATTACTTAATAGAGTCAATACTTTACTGGCTCAAATTAATAAAGATTGTGGTCTGACGAGCGTCGATAAGCTTGGTAGCAAGCTCACTACAAGAGATTTGCCTGATGGACCGTTACTATCTACCGCTGACCTGAATGGGAATAATTACCGACCCCGCATTCGCGTTGACACAGTTCATCAGGCGAAGGGAGAAAGCCTGGATGCAGTGCTGTATTTGACAAACAAGGAACATGCCGAAGGCTTAATGAACGGCGTGGATACAGAGATCGGGCGTATTGGCTATGTTGCGGTTACCCGCGCCCGGAACTTGTTTTGGCTTGGTGTGCCAGCCAGTGCGTTAGTTGATTTACGGCCAGGATTACTCGATCTTGGCTTTCAGGAAACTGAGGCATAAGGTCATCTACGTTCGACCTATCTCAACAGCTTGACTGTGCCCTGTGATTGGCCCGAAGGTCACTTCCTTTCAAGGAATTCCACCTACTTCTGTGCCAAATATAAATTCCCTCATGTGTTCTTAAGTGACACTACCTCCACGAATGCAACCTATAAAAAACCCTTTTTAATGATGGTTTTAGAACATTAGATGCAATTTTAGGACATATAATATGTCCCTATTCCATCAGTCTCATAACCGTCATCGGTTCAAATCCGGTCCCCGCTACCAATATTTTGAAAGGCAGATCAGTTACTTACTGATCTGCCTTTTTTGTTTTTGTTTGTCTGCAAACTTCCTGTGACACATCTGTGACGTATATGTGACACATTCGCTCCGTTGCTTGCGTCAGTAATTTATTCTTACGACCTTCAGTCAACGGCTGGCAGTATTAATCATCTCTAATTTCCTCATGATTTTTTTGAATTTCTAGCAGATCGCCCACCTCACAATTGAAAAGCTTGCATAGCTTATCCAGTGCATCCAGCTCGATTCGCTGAGCAGTTTCTTTATAAAGAAGCGTAACAGTATTGCGGTTAAGCCCTGTTTCACGCGCAACATCCACAATCTTCATTTTGTGCTCACCCATCAAGCGCGCGAGATGACAACGAACCATCAAAACCTCCTGAAAATGCTTTTTTTGCTATCCTGAATGTCAAAAAACGATTGCGAATGGTTTTTTGCTGTCTAAAATGTCATCCAGGATCGCATTCTGATATTTGAGATGCCTTTTAGTCACGCAGAATACCACTCCTTTTGGAGGTTTTCGATGGAATCATCTTATACCTATCTCACGACCGAAGAGCTTGCCCAGCGCATCAAGTACGACTGCCGTACTATCCGACAGCAGCTAAAAGACAGCGTCCTTATCGAGGGCACCCACTACATCAAGCCATTTGGACGACGGAAAATTTTGTTCTTGTGGGAAGCCGTTGGAAAAGAAATACTTAAAGCCGCTCATGGCACTATTTCCATTCCGATGGCAAATGGAGGCTATAGCCATGGGTAAGGTTTCCTATAGGAACTGCACTACCTAGCCACCTGTTGCATTCATAAACCTCACTATTTGAACCTCACCATCCGTGGTGAAGTGATGACGCTCAGGTTTTTTCTTCATGGCCGCCACAATGCTCGCTTTAAGCCGCTGGGTATCACCCGGATAACGCCGCATTACAGCGCGTAAATCTACCGAGTGCTCATTGCCCAAGCAAAGGAGTAGTCGCCCTTCTGCCGTCACCCGAACACGATTACAGGCACCACAGAAATTATGGCTATGGGGAGAGATGAAGCCAATGCGCGACTGGCTGTCTACCATGCGGTAATAACGGGATGGCCCTAGGGTAGTCTCGGTGGTGGGCAGGAGTTGATAATGGTTTTCTATGGTCTCGCGTACCGCATCAGTGGAAAGAAAGGTTTCACCACGATTATGTTCGCTGATAGCGCCCAGCGGCATCTCCTCGATAAAGCTGATATCGGCTTGCTCATTCCGGGCAAAGTTTACCAAGTCGAGAATTTCGTCGTCATTGCGCCCCTTGAGCAGTACGGCGTTGAGCTTAATCGACTGAAAGCCAGCGCGGCGCGCTGCACGGATACCCGCGACCACCTGATCAAGATCCCCCGTTCGGGTTAATGCTTTAAAGCGTTCGGGCTTGAGCGAGTCGAGGCTAATATTGAGCCGATGTAGCCCGCCTTGCCGCAAAGCATCGGCATGCTTGACCAAGCCTGAGCCGTTGGTGGTCATCGCCAGCTCGCGCAGACCTTCCAATGCACCGAGTTTTTGCACTAGCGTGAGTACGCCCTGGCGTACCAGCGGCTCCCCGCCGGTTAGGCGGATTTTCTCTACGCCCAGCTCGACAAACGCCTGCGAAAGCGCGGCTATCTCTTCAAGGGTCAGCAGCTGGGCGCGTGGCAGAAAGGTCATTTCCTCAGCCATGCAGTACACACAGCGAAAATCACAACGATCAGTCACCGATATACGCAGGTAACGCACCGTGCGGCCAAACCCATCTACTAGTGCACTCATTCTACGGGCTCCTCTTGGGTACTGGCATTAACGGGCAGCCGGGCAATGAGTCCTTTTACCTCTGCGGTAACCTCGGTAATTGTTTGCTCATCATAAAACTGACCCCGTCGCTTGCGCAGGCCGTTTTCATATAGCTTTACGTGCTCTGTGGGTATCACATCCGCTTTGGCGAGACAGTGGCTGGCGCAGTGCATCTGGCACCCGTCAATGGCTACGATAGGGCGCCCGGAGCGGGCAATGCGCACCAGACCGGGCACACCACCGCCCACACCGGCAATGCAGGACATTTCTGCCTCTCCTGCATGGTCAAGACGCAGGGCAACGCTATTGGCAAGTTGCGCCACATCAGAGCAGCCGGAGCAGGCATAAATCAGTGTGCGGGGTTTGTGATGTGAAGACATACCCTCTCCTATAAAAAGAAAACAGCATCAGCAGCCACAGTGAGTATAAAAATTCAAGCGGCGAACTGATTAATGGGGTAGTAGTGGTAGGTGCTCCCTTCTGCTACGTCTGTTTCGGGATTGATCATTAAATAGCCATCGGCTTGGCTAGCCGCGCTGAGCATATGCGAGCCCTGTCCACCCGCTAACTGCGCCACCGGCAACTCTCTTGCCCAGTCCAGCACCACCCTTAACAGCTCACAACGCCCCCTGGGGCCGCGCTGAGAAAAGCCTGCCATAACGGGATAACTCTGCAACGCAGCGACACTTCTACCTTGCATGGCATGGATAAACGGCAGCGCCAGCAGTTGCCAGCCCACAAGGGACGCCACGGGGTTACCCGGCAGCGCCATTAACGGGGTGGAAGAGGAAGACTCCGCGCCTAGATAACCGAAAGCAAAGGGCTTCCCTGGCTTCATCGCGACACCATGAAAATGTAGTCCACCGCGCTGCTCGATCACCGGACGAACATGATCCTCTTCGCCTACCGAAACGCCCCCAGTGCACATCACCACATCTGCAACGGTTTGTGCGTGTTCAAAGGCCTGATGCAATGACGCCGGCGAATCAGCGATGACGCCCAAATCCAGCACGTCGCACTGAGCTTGCGCTAGCAGTACGCTAAGCATGGCGCGATTGCTGTCGTACACCTGCCCCGGAGACCGCGACATGCCAGGGGCAATCAGTTCATCTCCGGTTGAGAGCAGTGCCACCCGCAGGCGCCGTTTGACGGTCACGGCATTGATTCCATGGCTTGCCAACAACGCAATCGACGCGGCATCAAGAAACTTACCCGCGGCGAGTAGCGGGGTTCCCATGCGGGTCTCCTCGCCTTGACGGCGAATATTAGCGCCTACCACCACGTTACCCTCAAGGTGTATATGCCCGTGCTGATCAAGGGTGACCCGCTCTTGAGGCACCACAATATCTGCCCCCACGGGCACCGGCGCGCCGGTAAAAATACGCGCGCAGCCTCCTTTCGGTAGTAGCATGACGCCTGCGCCCGCCGGTACGCGTTGAAGAATGGGTAAGCCTGCGCCGGGAGGTGCCGCTTGGTAATCAGCCAGGCACAGCGCGTAACCATCCATAGCGCTATTATCCACACCCGGCATATCGAGAGGTGCGACCAGCGTTTCTGCCAGCACTCGCCCCGCCGATTGTTCTAGGGTGATGTTTTCTACTGCATTAATGGGCGTGGCGGCGTCGATAAGCCGTTGGCGTGCATCAAACAGATCTAACAAGCCGGGCGTGACTATTTCTGCGCAGTGACAGTTCATAAACGCACCCCATCATTGGCAGAGGTCGTTGTGTGACGCCCGTTACACAGGGTCGCTGAAGGCAGGACCATGGCGGCGAAGTTGCAGGGCCGAGTGCGGGCGTCCAGCTGCAAAGCGATAATTCTGTCCCACGCCAACGCACACGCTTTGGGCGAGCCGGGCATCGCGAATATCATCGTTCGGTTGGCCACCCCCGCGACGGCGCGAGACTGGATCGTCGCTGTGCCAATGGTCTTCAGGGAGTAGTGGCGGAACAGCTCGCCATACCCCTCAATCGCTTTGTCGAACAGCGGTATCAACGCCTCGGGAGTGGTATCCCGGGCAGTAAAACCGGTGCCACCATTAACCAGGATCGCGTGGATATCTGTTCGTGCAATCCATCCCGAGACCACGGCGCGAACCTGGTAGATATCATCAGGTACGATGCGTCTCTCTACCAGAATATGGCCGCTTTCGTTCAGATGCTTAACCAGCAGGTCACCGCTGCCATCCTCGTCGAAGCCACGCGTATCGGAAACCGTTAGTACTGCGATGCCAAGCGGGGTGAAAAGAGCATTTACAGGAACATGGGACATCAAGCCTCTCCTATTAGCTTTCCTACTGCATCAAGCTGCCGCCAGCATCGTCATCCAGAACAATCCCCTCGACGCCTATTTCGCTCTCTAACGCCAGCAAATAGTGGCGCAACGCACGTCGCGTCGCCTGCTCCCGGAGGCTGTGGCGCACTCGGTCGGCCACCTGATCGAAAGGTAACGCCCGCCCTTCACGCCGTTCGTCAATGATTACTACATGCCAGCCATAGCGAGACGCCAAGGGGCGCTCGTGAAGGCCTTCGGGCAGGTGCTGCAAAGCGCGATCCAGCTCAGGAACGGTCTGGCCTGACACTAGCCAGCCCAAATCACCATCCATCTCTTTTGAAGGGCACGCGGAGTGGTATTGCGCAAATTCGGCAAACCGCTCGGGTATGGAATTAAGTTCTTTAAGCAGTTTTTCGCCAAGCTGGTACGCGTCATCGCGGCCCTGGGAGTCATCTGGCGCCGCTGCTAGCAGAATATGCCTTACACGTAGCTGGGTCGGCTCGCTGAAGCGCTCACGGTGGGTATCAAAAAAGCGTTGGCAATCGGCTTCTCCCGGCTCGGGCACCTCAAGTTCCTGCTCAAGCAAGGCAGCAATCGCCGCATCCTCCTGCGCTTCGCTGGCTTCCTGTGTCGATAGTAGACCCAGGACGTTAGCTCGCTGGCGCAGCAGCTCTCTAACCACTAAGGCACGAGCCGCCTGAAGCTGGGCCTCCCCCGCCGTTTCGGCGGGGTGATACTGCATCTCTAACGCAATCGTTGCTTCATCGATACTAGCGTCGCCGACGCGCACCGGAGGCGGGGCGACACCCCCTGGTAGTTGTTCGATATCAATCATCTGCATGTTATTTCTCCTCTAGGCCTGGGCAAGCACAGCAAGTGTTTAGGCGCGACGGCGGACAAGCTGATAGCGCCGGGTCACATAGCCAAACGGTACGCTCCACACATGCACCAAGCGCGAGAAGGGGAACAGCAGGATGATGGTCAGACCGATAAAGATATGCAGTTTGTAGATCCATGACACTTCCTGCATATAGTCCGCTGCGCCGCCGCTAAAGAAGACGATGGATTGCGCCCAGCTGGAGAGTGTCAACATCATCTCGCCGTCCATATGGCCTAGCGAGAAAATGATGGTCACCATGCCAAGACATGCCTGTAAGACGATCAAACCCAGGATCAAGGTATCCATCATGCTCGACGACGCCTTTACGCGAGGATTGACCACTCGCCGATAGAGCAACATGGCGCCGCCCACCACGCACATGGCACCGGCGATACCGCCGACCACGATGGCAATCAGCTGTTTGGTACCGGCATGCAGGAAAGGCGCATAGACCCAGTGTGGCGTGAGCATGCCCACCAAATGACCGAAGAAGATGACGATAATCCCGATATGGAACAGGTTGCTGGCCAGTCGCATGTTTTTTGAGGACAGCATTTGGCTGGAGCCGGTCTTCCAGGTGAACTGGCCTTGGTCGTAACGCATGAGACTGCCGACCAAGAACACCGTACCGGCCAGGTAGGGGTAATAGCCGTAGATAAGATGTTGCAGATATTCTATGAACATGGCGTTTCTCCTTTTAGCGATCGGCCACGGTTGAGGGAGGGGAAGCGCTCCAGGCGGACGGCATGATTTTGACGGGGTCGCTGTGCACCGCATTCTTGCGTTCAGCAAGCCGCCGCCCTTCCGCAGACTGCAGCGCGCAGTCTTCGTCAGAAGTGGCCGAGAAGCGTACTGCCTCTTCTTCCCATACGGCGTCCAATGCTTCGGGCGTGTTGTCAGGCGCTTCTTTTTTGACCTGGGGCCGATGCTCTTCGACCTCGCCCTCGGCCCCAATTAACGCCAAAAGTGACAGCGGTACTAGCGCGTGATCCGCTCCCCGCTCCTCCAGTCGTGCGGTCAGCAGCGCCAGGATATGGCGTATTTCGCCCAGCCAGCGGCCGATCTCGGCTTCGTCGCACATCGAAAGGTATTCAAGAAATACCGGTAGATGATCGGGCAGTTCACGGGCATCCAACTCGAACCCGGCCGCGCTGTACTCAGCCATAAGATCCACCATGGCCTGACCACGATCACGGGACTCGCCGTGAACGTGTTCGAATAGCAGCAGCGAGGTAGCCCGTCCCTTATCGAACATGGCGACGTACTCGGCCTGCAGCTCAAGCAAGTCACCCTCTTGGAGACGCTGACACCACTCCATTAGCGACGACTTGAGAGCCGCCCCCAGGCGGCGCTCGGCATTGAGGATTTCGATGAGCTCACCGCTGGCATCCTGCAGTTCCTGGGTCGGGTAATCGAGCAGGCGGGCCAGTACGCGCAGGCTTCGCATACCCTGTAGCGGCTCGAACGACGGCTCTACCGGGGTGGGCGATTGGGTAGCGGCTTCAGTCATGACGAGACTCCTCAAATTGTGGCTGCGGGTCGAAGACCTCTACCGGTTTTACCAAAACGCTGGTCTGCTTACGGCCATTGAACAGGCTGGGCTGGCTCTCACCGTGGCAACCATCACCAAAGGTAAAGCCGCATCCTCCCCGTTCAGGGAAGGCTTCGGTGGCCATTTCCCGATGGCTGGTGGGGATCACGAAACGATCCTCGTAGTTGGCAATGGCCAGGTAGCGGTACATCTCCTCTACTTGGGCCACGCTCAGCCCCACGGCATCGAGCACTTCGGCGTTGGGGGTACCCTCCACGTGCTTGCCGCGCATGTAGACACGCATCGCCATTAAGCGCTTGAGCGCCAACACCACAGGCTCTTCCTCGCCGGCTGTCAACAGGTTAGCCAGGTACTTCACCGGGATACGCAGTGATTCGATCTTGGGCAGGATGCCGTCGAACTCCACATGGCCTGCCTCGGCGGCGGACTGAATCGGCGACAGCGGCGGCACGTACCACACCATCGGCAGCGTGCGGTATTCCGGGTGCAGCGGCAGCGCCAATCCCCAGTCGATGGCCATCTTATAGACCGGTGAGGCTTGGGCCGCCTTGATGACGTTCTCCTGGATACCATCCCGCCGGGCCTGGGCAATCACTTCCGGATCATTGGGATCAAGGAAGATCTCGCACTGGCGATGGTAGAGATCACGCTCATCCGGCGAGCTTGCCACTTCTTCAATGCGGTCAGCGTCATAGAGCAGAACACCGAGATAGCGAATGCGGCCCACACAGGTCTCGGAGCAAATAGTCGGCTGACCGGCCTCGATACGCGGGTAGCAGAAGATGCATTTTTCGGACTTACCGCTTTTCCAGTTGTAGTAGATCTTTTTGTAGGGGCAGCCGGAGATACACATCCGCCAGCCACGGCACTTGTCCTGGTCAATTAGAACGATGCCGTCCTCTTCCCGCTTGTAGATGGCACCGCTCGGGCAGCTGGCTACGCAGGTGGGGTTCAAGCAGTGCTCGCACAGTCGCGGCAGGTACATCATGAAGGTGTTTTCAAACTGGCCATAGATATCTGCCTGCACCTTGTCGAAGTTGGCGTCTTTGCGCCGCTTGGCGAACTCGGTGCCCAGGATCTCTTCCCAGTTCGGGCCCCATTCGATCTTTTTCATGCGCTGACCGGAAATCAGCGAGCGTGGGCGTGCCACCGGCTGGTGCTCGCCGATCTTGGCGGTATGCAGGTGTTGGTAGTCGAAAGTGAACGGCTCATAGTAGTCGTCCATTTCGGGCAGGTCGGGGTTGGCGAAGATATTCGCCAGCACCCGCCATTTGCCACCAATACGCGGTTCAATCCGGCCATCGGTACGGCGCATCCAGCCGCCCTTCCACTTGGCCTGGTTCTCCCACTCTTTGGGATAGCCGATACCGGGCTTAGTCTCGACATTGTTGAACCAGGCGTACTCCATACCTTCGCGACTGGTCCAGACATTTTTGCAGGTCACCGAACAGGTGTGGCAACCGATACACTTATCAAGGTTGAGAACCATGCCTACCTGAGAACGAATTTTCATTTCACGGCCTCCTGAACGCTGTCATTGCCTTCACCATCCAGCCAGTCAACGTGTTTCATCTTGCGCACTAACACGAACTCATCGCGGTTTGAGCCGACGGTGCCGTAGTAATTAAAACTGTAAGAGAGCTGCGCGTAGCCGCCGATCATATGGGTGGGCTTGGGGCAAACACGGGTGACCGAGTTGTGGATACCGCCCCGTGTACCGGTTATCTCAGAGCCAGGAACGTTTACGTTGCGTTCCTGGGCATGGTACATCATCACCATACCCGCCTTGACCCGCTGGCTGACCACTGCCCGCGCGGCAATCGAGCCGTTGGCGTTGTAGACCTCGATCCAGTCGTTGTCCTCGATATCGATCTCGGCTGCATCCGCCTCGGAGAGCCACACCACCGGGCCGCCGCGGTTGAGCGTCAACATCAGCAGATTGTCGGAGTAAGTGGAGTGAATGCCCCACTTCTGGTGCGGCGTGAGGAAGTTCAGCGCCTTGCTCTTGAAACCATTGTCGGCGGGCAGCGTGAAGCCTTTGGCTGCCTTGGTATCGATGGGCGGGCGATAGACCAGCAGGCTTTCGCCGAAAGCGCGCATCCAGGCATGATCCTGATAGAACTGCTGACGTCCACTCACGGTGCGCCAGGGAATCAGCTCGTGAACATTGGTGTAACCGGCGTTATAGGAGACGTGCTCATCCTCTAGGCCGGACCAGGTCGGGCTGGAAATGATCTTGCGCGGCTGAGCGACGATATCGCGAAAGCGAATTTTCTCTTCGTGTTTGGGCCTAGCCAAATGCGTGTGATCACGCCCGGTAATTTTGGAGAGTGCATCCCACGCTTTTACTGCCACGGCGCCGTTGGTTTCCGGTGCCAGGGTCAGAATCATCTCAGCGGCATCGATAGCGCTGTCGATCAATGGGCGGCCTTTATGTGGGCCATCCAACTTGCGATGGTTGAGTTTGCCCAGCAGCTCGACTTCAGCATCGGTATTCCAGGCGATGCCCTTGCCACCGTTACCGATGCTTTCCAGCAACGGCCCTACTGAGGTGAAGCGCTCATAGGTTTCGGGATAGTTACGCTTGACTTCAATCAGCGACGGCATGGTCTTGCCGGGAATCGGCGCGCATTCGCCCTTCTTCCAATCCATCACCGCCGGCTGGGCCAACTCTCCTGGCGAGTCGTGCTGCATCGGTAGCGTGACCAGGTCGGTCTCTTCGCCCAGGTGGCCTACACACACCTTGGAAAACGCCTTGGCAATACCCTTGTAAATATCCCAGTCGCTGCGCGATTCCCAGGCCGGGTCGGTGGCGGCAGTCAAGGGGTGAATAAAGGGGTGCATGTCAGAAGTGTTAAGGTCGTCCTTCTCATACCAGGTCGCCGTGGGCAGCACGATATCCGAGTAGAGGCAGGTGGTGGACATGCGGAAATCCAGCGTCACCAGCAGGTCGATCTTGCCTTCCGGCGCCTCGTCACGCCATACCACTTCTTCGGGCTTCTGGCCACCGAAGTCGCCCAGGTCTTTACCCTGAATACCGTGACGAGTACCCAGCAGGTACTTGAGCATATACTCATGGCCCTTACCGGAACTGCCCAGCAGGTTGGAGCGCCAGATGAACATATTGCGCGGGAAGTTCTCTGGCGCGTCCGGGTCTTCTGCGGCAAAGCGCAGTTCGCCGCTCTTGAGCTGCTGAACCGCATAGTCGGCGGTAGACATACCCGCGGCTTCAGCTTTTTTCGCCAGGCGCAGCGGGTTAGCGTCCAGTTGAGGTGCTGACGGCAGCCAGCCCATACGCTCAGCGCGCACGTTAAAGTCGATCAGGCTACCGGGGTAATCCTCGGCCTTGGCCAACGGCGAAAGAATTTCTTTAATCTCAAGCTTCTCGTAGCGCCACTGGGAGGAGTGGTTATAGAAGAACGAGGTGGAGTTCATATGACGCGGCGGACGCTGCCAATCAAGGCCAAAGGCTAACGGCGTCCAGCCCGTCTGCGGGCGCAGTTTTTCCTGACCCACATAGTGAGCCCAGCCGCCACCGCTCTGACCGATGCAGCCGCACATGACCAGCATGTTGATCAGGCCGCGGTAGTTCATGTCCATGTGGTACCAGTGGTTCATACCGGCACCGACGATGATCATGCTACGACCGTTGGTTTTATGGGCGTTGTCGGCAAATTCACGGGCAATGCGGGTGCACTGCTCTGCTGGGACACCGGTGATTTTCTCCTGCCACGCGGGGGTATAGGGGCGAATCTGATCAAACGAGGTCGCGCCATCATCTTCGCCGTCGCCGGCAAAGCCACGGTCGATACCGTAGTTGGCACACATCAGATCAAAAACGGTGACCGCCAGCATTTCGCTGCCATCGGCTCTCTTTAAGCGTTTGGCGGGCAAATTGTGGAACAGTAGGTCGTCAGCCGCGCCGACACCCGCCCCTTTAACGTGCTCAAAGTGCTCGTGCTCGATACCGCCGAAGTAAGGGAACGCCACGCGCGCAACGCTATCGTGGTGGTTGGCCAGGCTTAGCAACGGCTTGATTTCAGTGCCAGCGGCGTCCAGCGATTCCAGGTTCCACTTGCCCACTTCGTCACCGGTTTCCCCCCAACGGAAACCGATGGAACCGCGTGGTACCACCAGCTGGTCACGGGTTTCGTCCCAGGCAACGGTTTTCCACTCGGGATTGTTTTCCTGGCCCAGGGCAGCATCAAAATCACTGGCACGCAGTTGGCGGCCTGGTGCGAAGCTGCCATCTTCACGCACTTCCAGCTCCACCAGGAATGGCATGTCGGTATAGCGGCGCACATAGTCGGTGAAGTAAGCACTGGGGTTCTCAAGGTGGAACTCTTTGAGGATGACATGGCCCATGGCCATGGCCAGGGCGGCATCGGTGCCCTGTTTGGCGGACAGCCACTCGTCGGTGAGTTTGGAGACTTCGGCGTAATCCGGGGTGATCGAGACCGTCTTGGTGCCCTTGTAGCGCACTTCGGTAAAGAAGTGGGCGTCCGGGGTACGCGTCTGGGGCACGTTGGAGCCCCAGGCGATAATGTAGCCGGAGTTGTACCAGTCAGCGGACTCAGGTACGTCGGTCTGCTCGCCCCAGGTCATTGGTGAGGCTGGCGGCAAGTCGCAGTACCAGTCGTAGAAGCTCATGCAGACGCCGCCAATCAGCGACAAATAACGGCTACCCGCCGCGTAGCTGACCATCGACATGGCGGGAATCGGCGAAAAGCCAATGATCCGGTCGGGGCCATACTGCTTGGCGGTGTAGACGTTCGAGGCCGCGACCAGCTCATTGAGCTCGTCCCAATTACCGCGCACGAAGCCGCCCATACCGCGGGCACGCTTGTACTGCTTGGTCTTGGCGGGGTCTTCGACAATCGACGCCCAGGCATCCACCGGGTCGGGATTCGCCTTGAGTGCTTCGCGCCATAGCGCCAGCAGCGGCTTGCGCACTAAGGGGTACTTGAGTCGGTTGGCGCTGTACAGATACCAGGAGTAGCTGGCACCGCGTGGGCAGCCACGCGGTTCATGGTTAGGCAGATCAGGACGGGTGCGCGGATAGTCGGTCTGCTGGGTTTCCCAGGTAACCAAACCGTTCTTAACGTAGATTTTCCAGCTACATGAACCGGTGCAGTTCACCCCGTGGGTGCTGCGTACCACTTTGTCGTGCTGCCAGCGGGCACGATAACTATCTTCCCACTGGCGGGATTCGCTGCGTAGTTCACCGTGTTCGTTGGCAAAAGGCTCGCGGGACTTGCGGAAGAAATTCAGCCGATCTATGAAGTGACTCATGGTCGATCTCCAGGCTCCTCGGAAATTTGCATACCCGACAGTGCGGGTTCCATGGAGTGGATTCTGCGTGATCGACAAGCGAATTACTGCGTGATTACCTCCATATACACCCTATCTACCCCCAAGGTGATAGAGCGGCCAACGTAAAGGAATAGACGGTTGGCACTGTTGAAATTACACCGTGCGCGAATGCTTGCTGTAGCAAGGCTGGATAGGCTCGCAGGCCTTCAATCACGTTTACATTGCAACTCACTGAACATTCATACAACATACTTTTTATAGCTGAATTACTCTCGGAGCAAAACGCACTCCATGCATCTCACCCGATTCACCGATTATTCGATACGCGTATTGATATTTCTTGCTACCAAGGGGGAGGAGCGCTCTACGATTAATGAAATTGCCGAGACGTTTAATATCTCACGCAATCATTTGATGAAAATCGTGCAGGAGCTGAGTCAAAAGAACTACGTTACCGCTATTCGTGGCAAGAATGGCGGCTTACTGCTGACACGTGATCCTGCAACCATTGGGTTAGGCGAGCTGGTACGCGAGATGGAAAACGACATGGCGTTAGTGGAGTGCTTTCATAGCGACAACGCCTGCATCATTACACCGGCATGTCGCCTTCAACCGATTCTTAATGATGCACTGTCAGCATTTCTAGGTGTGCTCGACCACTATACGTTGGCCGACCTCCTGGGCAATCAACGCTCTCAACTGGCGCAACTTATGCGCATTCCTACTGTCAGCGCTTAGCACTCACTAGCCATCCTGTCCGTCGACTCGCGCCTGCATTAACGGCCAAGTGTAATGCACTAGGAATATTGCGTAGGCTACACACCAGAAGATAATGCTTAGCGTGTAGGTCCAGTGGGTAATCTGGGGAAATATCGCCAAGACGGGTGAGCGCACCAGGGCGGCTATTAGCATTAAGCCCAGCGCCACACCCATACCGGGCAAGGTGCGTATGGGGCGGCCTGTATGACCTAGCGAAACCCTGGCCATCATGGCCAGCATCATGGCACCCATGCCACCAATGGTCAGGGCATGTATAGCTAGTTCTGTGCGTATCAGCCCCATTAGTGCCAAGACCCACATGATTAGCCCTAACGGGATGCAGACGTAGCTACCGTGGAGTCCCCAAAGTAAAGGTTCGCGCCAGCTGTGCAGCCCACCCCAGCGCGCCATGCGAACAGTATTGGCCAACGCCGCTAAGAGCATCACCCCGCCGATTAATGACGCAGGAATGGCAACATCCAGCATGATAATCAACTGCAGCACGACAACCCCAGCCGTGCTAGCCAGCGTCACTCCTTCAAGTAAAGCAATAGGTTCAGGTTTGGTGCGTCCCAAACGGTTCGCAGTAAACATGCCAATCACGCGTCCGCCAACGACTGTCATCATCAGTGTGATTAACAGCACGGCTAAGTAGGCGGCTTGGCGGATAAGCTCGGCGTCACCCTGAATCACCCCTAAGTGCATCGCCAGATTAGCCGTGGCAAACAGCAGCAGCACGGGTATAAAGATCAAGTTGCGCCACCGCTTTGCAGTGATGACCAGACGCGCCATCACAATGGCGACCACCGGCAGAAACGCAAGATCAACCGCCAGCAGCAGCCACCCCGGCAAATCCAAGGGGAAAGCCATCAGCACCCTGCCCAATAGCCATAACACCACCAGACCCATTAGCGGCGCGCCGCTTAAGCTCGGCAATCCGGTCCAGTTGCGCACAGCAGTCAGTAAAAATCCCGCTACCACAGACGCAGCAAAACCAAACAACATTTCATGCTGATGCCAGAACACCAGGCCGCCATAAGGGCGCAGCAAAATACTGCCATGCCAGAAGCCCAACCACACCAATAGGGAGGCCACACTAAACAGCGCGGCCAATAGAAAGAAGGGCCGAAAAGCCAGGCGCATTAATGGCAGATTCTCAAGCTTAGAAGCAGGCTGGGATGAGGTGGTCGTTGGCATGGTTTAATCCCGACTAAATTACTTGGAAATATGATTGTGCGCCTAGCTATCAACAAAGACCATGACATGCATCAAAAATACATCTTATGGCTAGCATTTACAGACTCGTCGCATTAAGATTCATTTTAAATACTTCTTAATATACCGAGGGATTAACAGTGCTAACACATGAGCAGGAAAAGCTGATCAACGCGACAGCTCCCGTCGTGGCCGAACACCTGAATGCGATTACACAGCGCTTCTATCCGCTGATGTTTACCCGTTACCCAGAGGTCAAGCCCCTCTTTAATGAGGTTCATCAGCAAAGCGGTGGTCAGCCCCGTGCCCTGGCCAACGCCGTGTTGGCCTATGTGCAACTACGCAGTAATCCAGCTCAGGCGCGGGCTACTCTGGATGTTGTGGTCAGCAAACACGTCTCTCTAGGCATTCTTCCCGAGCAGTACCCTATTGTTGGCGAATGCCTGCTGGCAGCGATTGGCGAAGTGCTGGGTGAAGCTGTCACCCCGGAAATCGCCGATGCATGGGGCGCTCTATATAACGAGCTTGCCGCCCTGTTAATTGA
This sequence comes from Vreelandella sp. L-25, assembly GCF_056857535.1. Lineage (NCBI taxonomy): Bacteria > Pseudomonadati > Pseudomonadota > Gammaproteobacteria > Oceanospirillales > Halomonadaceae > Vreelandella > Vreelandella sp. L-25. The sequence goes on along the minus strand of NZ_JBSXNH010000078.1, from coordinate 17,807 downwards.
CCTCGAAGACCAGCGCTATCGTGAGTTTGAGCAGCGCCCGGGCGGATGGCGCGGCACACGCCGTTTCAAGATTGCCAGTACCCAGCAGGAAAGTACTTTAATTCGCTCGTTTATCCTTGAGCCCGAAGATGGGGGCCGCGTGGCTAACCACGAGCCCGGGCAGTATATCGGCGTACGTTTGACTATTAACGACGAATTGGTCTATCGGCATTACAGCCTTTCGGACACACCGAACGGTCGAAGCTACCGTATTTCGATCAAGCGCGAAGAACAGGGCCAAGTCAGCTGTCATTTCCACGATGTTTTAAAACCAGGCGATATCTTGGAGCTGTTACCGCCAGCAGGTGATCTGACGCTGATTGAAGGTGATGAGCCTCTACTGCTTGCCAGCGGCGGCGTTGGTCAAACTCCCTTGCTCCCCATGGCGCGCCATGCCTTATCTCTTGGGCGGCAAGTCATCTATCTACACGCTGCCCTGGATGCCGACCACCAGGCCTTTAAAGGCGAATTAGAGGAGCTGAAGAGCGAGTATCCTCAACATCTTAAAGCTGTCCGTATTCATGAGCGCGGTAACGAAGCCGAACATATTGGCCGTATCGACCGCAGCTTATTAGCTCACTACCTGTCAGACCTTAAGACACGCTGCTATTTCGTCGGACCTCAAGGATTCATGACAGCGATTAACAGAGCCCTGTCGGAGCTGGGTGTTGATGAGGATCGCCGACACTTTGAGCACTTTGGCCCCTCGCGCCCCCTCAACGCAACCTGATAATGGATGGCCCCAGTAGTATAACTGGGGCCGCCTTGTATTAGCTCAATGAAGCAGTTAAGAAGCTAGAAGCGTCAGCAAGCCAAACCAAACCACCCTGCACGTTAAGAAAAACCCATCCTTCAGGTCATTTTCGACGATCCAATAAGACCGGACTCTTTCAGTAGATAACTTAATTCCGGCTAGTGACGTTTGCAGAGCTACCCAGTTTGCTGTGCTCCTTTAGCCATATGAGAGCCAGGCTCGCTTGACAGAACCTTCATTAAGTCCTAAATCTTAAACATAATATCATAGTATGATATTTAAAAAATAAACCACGACCTCCACTAACCTCGAGGCTAGATAATGACTCTCCTCAGTATTATTCAGCTACCCTTTTCCCACTTGAAGAGATGGAAACACATCCAACAACGCCACCCTTCAATCGCCACTCTGGCCTGGTGCGTCGTGCTGCCCATGTCGTTGCTACCTCCTGTACTGCTCTATTACGCGGCTACCCACTACGGAGATAGCTTCGCTCCGGGCTTCGCTGACCGCCAGTGGCGCTTCATCACTACTATCTTGTTCTTGGCCGAGCTGCTTACCTTCTTCTTGATGGGCTGGCTGATTCATGCAGTAGTCAATAGCAATCGCGAACTCTCAATGAGCTACCACGACGCTTATCTGGTGGCGGCCTTAGCACCACTGCCATTATGGTTTGCTACGATCGCTCTGCTGGTACCCAGCCTGCTCTTCAATGCCATGGTTGTTATGGTGGCATTGGGTACCTCTTGTAGCTTGGTCTATCACGGCCTTCAGGCTCTATGTGAGCGCTCAACGAATGACGTAACAACGATGTCTGTTACTTACACCGTTATGGCCGCAGGGTTGCTGGCATGGGGCTTGTTGATGGCTATTGTTTGGGCTTACTAAAGTTTAGGTAGTGATGGGAGCTAATCACTCGCTAAGTTTATAGGGCAACCCAGTGCAAACGAGGTAACGATGAGTATCGAATTGAAACGTGCCTACGACTCTCCTCACAATAAGGATGGTTATCGTGTCTTAGTCGACGGAATCTGGCCGCGTGGGGTATCCAAGGAAGCAGCCAAAATTGATGAGTGGCGTAAGGAAGTCGCACCGAGCAGCGAACTTCGCAAAGCATTTCATAACGGCTCACTCGGCTGGAATGACTTCCGCCGACGCTATCTCAAAGAGTTAACTCCCTATCGCGAGGCCCTTCGTGGCCTTGCACAACGTGCCAGGAAAGAGCGTGTCACTTTAGTATTTGCCTCTAAAGAAGAGCGACATAACAATGCCGAAGTGCTGCGCCAGTACTTGAAAATGCTAAAATAATCGTCTCAATCAATGGCACATCAACTTGCTCTAAAGTATGGAGTAAGTGCTGAAGGCAATCACCCCTCAGGCCAGCCAGGAGAGAGGGCTGTGATGAACAGCGGCCCCCACCATATAGGCGAAGATAGCCACCGCCACGACCGCGGCTAGGGCTCGCACCGTTGGCGTCGCTCCGCGCTTAATCGCAATGGTGCCAATACCGATATAGGCCAGCAGCGCCAGTAACTTGGCGCCAAGCCAAGGAAGCTGCCAGGGCCATACGGAAAGCAATACCATCAAAGTCACTCCCAGCCCCAACAGAGCCGTATCAATAAGATGAGGCAATACCTTGACCCAACGGGCGTTGAGTCGCGAGCTTTCCTGTACCGACCACCAGGCGCGCACTACGAAGAGCGTGATGCTCAGCGCAGCGGCCGACATGTGCAGGTGCTTGATGAGGAAATAGTGCTCCATGGTAACCGTCCCTAGCCGACGTTAAGCGCATTGCCGTGATGATCGAAGGCAAGATAGGTGGTGATATTACCCATTTGCAGCGACTCCATCATACGCTGGAGCTGCCGTTCAACCTCGGCGTCATCTTTTGGGTCGTCCATGGCAGCTGTGAAAACTAGATCCCATTCGATCTCGGTACGGCGTGACTCCTCAACCAACGCCGCCATGCTGGTCAACTCCTCCGTCGACTTATCTACGCATACCACAGGCACCAACACACCCCCTTCACCCTGTTCGAAGCGACGACGCTGGTCAGCATCAGGGAAGTCGGGCAGCTCTGCGCGAACGAACACAAACAGCAGGCGCTGGGGCTTGGGTTGTTTACGCGCTTCCTGAAGTAAATCGGCAAACGTCGCTATGGTCATAAAATGGGCCTTATCGATAGTAGGTAAGAATGAGTAAGTGAGGCTAATAGGTGGCATTACTCGGGGGACTCTACGAAAAGCCACAGCAGCAGCACTACCATGAACAGAGGTATCAACAGGCTAAGTGGCGCCGCACGCCAACCATAGGCCTGGACAACCAGAGGTGCCATCCGCAAGGAAAACCCTCCACCTGCTGCTAAAGCCAGAAAAAGGGCAACATAAATACGTGCCCAGCGACCTGGCATCCAGCCTTTGGCGTGGGCGATGCCGGTAGCAATCACAGCGCCTCCTAATCCGAGCCACACACCCACCAGCAGAAATTCCCACGGCTGGCTAGACATCCCAAATCCGCCCAGCGCCAACGCTAGCCCCAGTAATAGCCATTGCATCAAGCGGCAGGTGTCTCCCCGCCTGGCGATATACCAAGCAGGCCATGCCAACAGCACACCGCTACTCAACGGTACCAGCACATAGAGGGGTTGTTTTGCGAGCAGGGCATAAAGTGTCCAGCTCGCCACCGCTAAAGCGCTTGCCAGCGGCATTAGCAGCATGGCGACCAGCAACTGATAACCATTGACTGGCTGTGTTGATGTCTCCAACGTGGGAGTCGGCACAGATGATGGCATGGCGTTTCCCAGTGAGGGTATAAAGACATCGGAAGACATGCCAGAATTGTCGGTAAATACCGGGTGTAGGTCAAAAAACATCGGAGGTAGGCTGGCTAACCCTAAAGGGATAGCCCTCGTATCAAGATGCAGACAGTGCCACACTCTGTGTTACCTCTTCCGCGCTATCGGAACAAGCATGAAATTACTTCAACGTTCCCTGGTTGCTCGTATCATTGCGTCGCTGCTCGCCATTAGCGGTATGGCACTTATCAGCGTCACGTTGACCATGGCAATGTCTAACAGCAGCCGTGGCGATGCTGCGGCAATTAATGTCGCCGGCTCATTACGTATGACTGTTTATCAGATGATGTGGGCCTTGCAACGTCTGGAGTATGCCCCCGATGAGGCCAGCGAAGAACAACTAGCCAGCTTGGTGGCAAGCTTCGATCAGCGGTTGAATGGCACCACCTTACAGCTAACTATCCCGGCTGATGATAGCCACGAGAGCCGCACCCAACTGGAGAAACTTCAGACCTACTGGCAGCACACGCTTCGCCCGGCACTAGAGACACCGTCCTCCGCCACAGCGCTTGACCTGGATACGCTAGAAACGATGATCGTTGCGATGGTCAATGACATTGAAGTGCTAGTGACCAACCTGGAACAGCGTAGCGAGTCCAAGGTGCGCCTGCTGGGCATGATGCAAGTGCTCTTTTTAGTGCTGATCGCTATTGTGGTGGCAATTGCTCTCTACGATGTTCGCTACAATTTAGTAGTGCCTTTGCGACAACTGATGGTACTTGCCCGCGAGGCGGCACAGCGTAACTTCAAGCAGCGCTCGCAGTTGCGTGGCAGTGACGAGCTGGCCCTACTAGGCCACACCTTTAACAGGATGTCTGCCGAGCTGGCAACCAGCTACGCCGCGCTGGAAGACACCGTATCGCGCAAGAAACAGGAGCTAGAGCGCAGTAATCAGGCGCTGCGGGTGATGCACGATGCCAGCCGTTCGCTATATGGCGGTGGTAACGATCTTTGCTCTAGTGCCGCCCCCATGCTGCGTGAACTGGAAAAGCTATTGAACATTGGGCCGATACGTCTTTCCCTAAACGATCCTTTTGACCAACGGCAAATGCCGGTACTGGAAACTCACTCGCGCACCCGCCCTGAGTACTGCCGCGATCAGGATTGCCATGCCTGCTTAATTGACCCCCGCCCCCTGGAGTTGGTTGCCAAGAACCAGTCGCAGTGTTTGCTGTTACCTATCAGCGTAGGCGATACGCTGCTTGGCACTCTGGAAGTGTGGTATCCCCAGGAACGGCTCAACGATAGCACCCGTCGCCTGCTTACCATGCTAGCCGACCAGCTCGCCACGGCAGTGTACCTACAGCGGCGTATTGAGGAGCAGCAGCACGTCACCTTAATCAACGAGCGAACCATCATTGCACGTGAGTTGCACGACTCTCTGGCGCAATCGCTCTCTTATCTCAAGATGCAAGTCGCCCGACTCGAACGCATGCAGCAGAAGGAGGCAACCCAAGAAGCCCAGTCTGCTGTATTCGACGAGCTGCGTACCGGTTTGAACAGTGCCTACCGTCAGTTGCGTGAGCTACTCACCACGTTCCGGCTCAAACTTGAGGGGCCGGGTCTGCAGTTTGCCTTGCGCCAGACCGTCGAGGAGTTCAGCCAGCGTATGGGGGTAACGGTCGACCTTGACTACGATGTGCCGCCTTACCTGCTTAACCCCAATGAAGAAATTCATGTCCTGCAAATCATTCGCGAGGCGCTGGCCAATACCCACAAGCACGCCCAAGCCCACTGGGCTGGGGTCACGGTGCGTTTCGCCGATGCTCGCGTACTAGTACGTATTGAGGATGATGGCATCGGCCTGGAAGACGATAGCTCGCCACCTATGCACTACGGTTTGGTGATCATACGCGACCGGGCTACGACCCTGAATGGGGAACTGAGTATCGCCAACCGCCCTACTGGTGGTACCGGTGTTAAACTTGTCTTTACGCCGTTGACCGCTCGCTTAATTCAACAGCAGCCCGATTCGGCTGCCTCCGATTCTCACTTAGGCACAGGGACTTCTTAATGACGCTGACCACCGCCAACGATACACCCGCCAGCCTGATGATTATTGATGACCACCCGCTACTCCGGCGTGGCGTCGCTCAGCTGCTTGAGCTAGAGGACGATCTTGAACTGGTTGGCGAGACGGGTGACCCTGAAGAAGGCATTGCACTGGCCCTCAAACTTGAGCCTGACCTAGTTTTACTGGATTTAAACATGCCGGGCGTCAATGGCTTAGAAGCCTTGCGCCGCCTACGGGAAGCCAACTATAGCGGCCGTGTGGTGATGTTCACTGTTTCCGACCATGAGGATGATGTTGTCGCCGCACTGCGTAACGGTGCCGACGGTTACCTGTTAAAGGATATGGAGCCTGAAGACATGGTTCGCCAACTGCGTCAGGCTGCTTTGGGGCGCATGGTCATCAGCGAAAGCCTGACCGCCTTACTCGCTGAAGCGCTTCGTAATCAGCGCAATGCCCCCACCACCCCTGATGTTCATAGCCTAACGCAGCGTGAACGTGAAATTCTGCAACAGCTTGCTGGCGGCCTCTCCAACAAACTCATTGCGCGCAAGCTGGATATTACTGAAGGCACGGTCAAGGTCCACGTCAAGCACCTGCTCAAAAAGCTCAACTTGCGTTCACGTGTTGAAGCCGCCGTCTGGGCCGTTCAGGCAGGTATCGATCACTAGCTGGTTCTGTGTGGTTACCTCTAAAGACTCCCAGCGTACTTTTTGTTCTGATCCGCCTTTACCCCCTCTCGATTTTTTGTCTTTAAAATCAATGAACCTTGGCTTTTCAGCGACTACCTCTCAAGAGGTATATCGCTGATTTATAGGTCATTTCCCTTAGTTTCCCAACCCCCTTTGCAAGCGTATCTTGCCTTCTAACTGCCAAACGCAGAAAGGTTTGATGCCAAGGGGAAACCGCCATGAGCAAGATAAATGCCGACATTGAGAAATGGAATGTCGAAGACGCCCAATTCTGGGAACAGGAAGGCAAACACATCGCCAACCGCAACCTATGGATATCCATTCCCAGCCTGCTGATGGGCTTTGCTGTCTGGATGATGTGGGGAATGATTACCACCCAGATGCAGAACCTGGGTTTTTCGTTCACGGTTAACCAGCTATTTTCACTGACGGCGCTTGCCGGTCTAGCAGGTGCCACCCTGCGCATCCCAGCATCGTTCATGATCCGCATCGCTGGCGGGCGTAACACTATCTTCCTGACCACCGCGCTATTGATGATCCCCGCAGCCGGCACTGGTATCGCCTTGATGAACCCAGGCACGCCGTTCTGGGTTTTCCAGGCGTTGGCACTACTTTCCGGTATCGGCGGTGGTAACTTCGCTTGCTCGATGAGCAACATTTCCACCTTCTATCCCAGCAAGCAGCAAGGTTACGCCCTGGGCATGAATGCGGGCCTCGGCAATTTCGGCGTTACCACCATGCAGATTGTGATCCCGCTGGTGATGACCGTCGGCATTTTCGGCGCTATGGCCGGATCGCCGATGGAATTGCAAAGCGCTAGCGGTACGTTGATCGGCCGTATCGAAGCAGGTACCGATACCTGGATCCAGAATGCTGGCTTTATCTGGCTTGTTTTTCTGATTCCGCTGGCGTTCGCCGGTTGGTTCGGTATGAACAATCTACGCACCATTACGCCCAATCCTGGTTCCCCGCTGGCGGCTTTCGGCAAAATATTAGGCCTCTACGGCGTCGGCCTGGTGACCGCCATCGTCGGCATGTTGGCACTCGGCTGGCTTAATATGTGGATTGCCCTGCCGCTAACTATCGTTCTGACCCTTGTGTTGCTGCGCCTGATTCCTGGCGACATCAAGCCCAATATCCAGAAGCAGTTCGCAATATTTTCCAATAAGCACACTTGGTCAATGACCATCCTCTACATCCTGACCTTTGGCTCCTTTATCGGCTTCTCTGCGGCCCTGCCGCTTTCCATCAACGTCATCTTCGGCAACATGATGGAAGCGACAGCCGACGGCACACTGATTCGCGTGGCCAACCCAGAGGCGCCCAGCGCTTTGACCTGGGCCTGGATAGGCCCCTTCGTAGGCGCCCTCATACGCCCGTTGGGCGGCTGGATCTCCGATAAAGTGGGCGGCTCCATCGTTACCCAAATAATCTCTGCGGTCATGGTGGTCGCCTCTATCGCCACCGGTTACGTGATGATGCAGGCCTATAACGCCACCGATCCTAATCAATTCTTCTGGCTATTCCTGCTGCTATTCATCGTGTTATTCGCCGCCAGTGGTATCGGCAACGGCTCTACCTTCCGCAGCATCGGGGTTATTTTCGACCAGCAGCAGAAAGGCCCGGTACTTGGCTGGACCTCAGCCGTCGCTGCCTATGGCGCCTTCATCGCCCCGCGGGTAATGGGCGAGCAAATCCAGGCCGGCACACCGGAGCTTGCCATGTACGGCTTTGCGGTCTTCTACGCCATCTGTCTGGTCATCAACTGGTGGTTCTACCTACGCAAAGGTGCCTACGTTAAGAACCCCTAAATAGGGCTTGCGTCTTTACGCCCGGAGCCAAGCTCCGGGTCTTCACCCCCTACCCCAATGCGGGAGGACACCATGAAAATCATGATCGCCTATGACGGTTCGCGAAACGCCAAGCTGGCACTCGCTCAGGTCGTCAATATGTTCCGCTGTAACCAACCCCTGCTGGTACTGGTTGGCGTGGTGGAGAACCCACTCGACGCTACCGATAACAACGAGGTGCTTTTTCAGCAGGAGCACGATGAGGTTAAACAACACCTTCAAGAGGGCGTGGCATTCGCCATCGGTGAGGGCTTCCAGGCCGAGCAGCTTCTCGCCGAGGGGGATGCACGCAAGATGCTGCTTCAGGCCACTCGCAAACTCTCGCCAGACCTACTGGTCATTGCCCGCCATAGCCATCAGCCGGACGGCGGCATCATCGCCAAGTCGTTGACTTATTTTGTTGATGAACTCGACTACATGACTTTCGGCAGCGTCAGCTCGTTCCTGGCCCGGCGCGCCGAGTGTCCCTTGTTGATCCTACCCAGCCCTTAAGCAGCCTCTAACCACATTTGGGACACAGGACGATACGACCATGAAAGTTTCCGCTGTATTCAAGTTTCGCAGCCCTGAAATCCGGGCCTTGCACCTGACCTGGATTGCTTTCTTTATTACCTTTTACGTGTGGTTCAACATGGCACCGCTCGCGTCGAGCATGCTCAAGAGCGTCGACTGGCTGACCACGGATGATCTCAAACTATTCGCCATCTGCAACGTCGCCTTGACCATTCCCGCGCGCATCATCGTTGGCATGGCGCTGGATCGATTCGGCCCGCGACGGGTGTTCTCGGTGCTTATGGTAACTATGTCACTACCGGCACTGGCGTTTGCTTTCGGTAACAGCATGACGCAGCTGTTGGTGGCGCGCTTAGTACTGAGTTCGATTGGTGCCAGCTTCGTGGTGGGTATTCACATGACGGCGCTGTGGTTCAAGCCCAAGGACATCGGCTTCGCCGAAGGCTTTTACGCTGGCTGGGGTAACTTCGGTTCCGCCGTAGCGGCCATGTCGCTGCCGACTATCGCCCTGAGCATGTATGGCGGCCCGGATGGATGGCGCTGGGCCATCGCGCAGAGTGCCCTTGTTATGGCCGCTTACGGTGTTTACTACTGGTTCGCGATCACTGATGGCCCAGATGCCCAGGCCCACCGCAAACCACGTAAGACCGCCGCCATGGAAGTGAGCTCCTGGGGCGATATGATCAAGCTGATCATCTGGACGATCCCGCTGGTCGGCGTACTCGCCATCCTGGTCTGGCGCATCCAGTACATGGGCTATTTATCCATCACCGGGGCGGTCATCGCTTATCTCACCATCGTGGCGATCGTTATTTATCAGATCATACAGATCCTGCGGGTCAACCTGCCGATTCTGCGCAAGGGGGTGCCTGAGGATGACAAGTACTCGTTCAACAGTGTGGCTGCGCTTAACAGTACTTACTTTGCCAACTTCGGCGCTGAGCTGGCGGTGGTATCGATGCTGCCCATGTTCTTTGAGGAGACCTGGGGGTTGAATGCCGCCACGGCCGGTCTGATCGCTGCATCGTTCGCTTTCGTCAACTTGGTGGCGCGCCCCATGGGCGGCATGGTTTCCGACCGTATGGGTAACCGGCGTTTTGTGATGCTGTGCTACATGTTTGGCATTAGCGTGGGGTTCTTACTGATGGCCATGCTCAATTCGCGTTGGCCACTCATTCTGGCCATTGCGGTGACCATCGGCACCTCGATTTTCGTACAAGGGGCTGAGGGAGCGACTTTCGGCATCATTCCCTCCATCAAGCGCCGCATCACTGGGCAAATCTCGGGCATGGCCGGCGCCTACGGTAATGTTGGCGCGGTGGTTTACCTCACCATCTTCACGTTTGTCACACCGTCGCAGTTCTTCTACATCATCGCGACCGGCGCCTTCATTAGTTGGGTTATCTGCCTAGTGTGGCTCAAGGAGCCAGAAGGCGCTTTCGATGACGAATACTACGTCTCTTCAGTCGATAGAGACATCGAAGAACAGGCTCTTCAGAACGCCAAGCACTGAACGGTCGGAATATCTGTAGCATCACGGCACTTTCGCGTCGATTGGATCCGGACAGTGCCTCTAGATTCAGAAGAGCGCCCCCAGAGCGCCCTTAATCAGGATCCGTGATGTCCTCAATCCAGGTTAAGGCCGCCACAGCAGTCGGAAATCCGGTGGTAGGAATCGCTAACATGGCTACTTGTTTTAGTTCCTCGGCACTCACTCCCTCCTCCAAGGCACGACGCACATGGGAGTGAACGGCCCCTTCGGAGCGTGCCCCTATGGCCAGCGAGAGTTTTATCAAGCGTCGGCTACGTTCATCAAGCGGCCCAGCTTTAGCACAGGCTTTGCCCAAAGCGGCATAAGCTTCCCATATCTCAGGATACTGGTTTGCGACATCTCCAGCTCCAGAAGGCAAATCATGCTTTGTCATAGTGCAATACCTTAACGATAAATTGAAGTTCACAGTATAGAAGTACAGCAACTAAATGCCACACACCACACTTAAGAGCTAAACACAGCAATCGAACCAAGCATTATTAATGAGGACATTCGATGTATATTGGCTATATCCAACGTCTTAAGCTCTGCATTAAGTGGACTTATGCCAACCCGGAAATGGCGTCTCTTCCTGCAAATGACGCAACTCAGGTTGATGAGCTTCAGCGATTTGCGTTACCCGATTCACGCCCTCTTCCAATAAATGCACTTCTATTTGGCGGCGATCCTCACGCCCTTGCCGCCGCACAACCAATGATAGCTGCTCACAGCGATCAACTAGCGCCACCACCCCATGATGTTTTGATTGAAGCCGTTCCGCTAGCTCCCCCACCGTCGCCCAGTCTCTTCCATGGAAACCACGAAGATGTAGCAATAGTTGATACTGCAAGGGCGTCAGCCCATAGCGGCGACAGATATCTTCACTATGGCGAAGAAAGCAACGCAACCGGTAACGAAATTGCGACAGCCGCTCAAAGTCGCTTTTATCAAGTGTCTGAGGGTTATTCATTTTTCCAATTCTCTTTACCACATACTCGGCTATTGCTGACTCGCCAATTTAGAGCGCTTTAGAAAAATACAATATCACACTATGATACAAATAACCATTGAGATTACACCTGCAGGGGGTATCTGAAATGAGAGCACTCACTTTTCTCAAATTACCATTCAACCATCGTGAAGGCTGGAAAGAGCTACAGGCTTCCTCCCCCTCCATTCCTTTACTAGCTTGGCTGGTGGTGTTACCCATGTCCCTCTTGCCGCCAGTAATGCTCTATTATGCGGGCACCCATTACGGCGATGCATTTATGGCGGGCTTTGCTGACCGAGAGTGGCGTTTTATCACGACAATTATTTTCCTAGCAGAGATATTGAGTTTTTTCGTTATTGGCTGGGTAATCTACGCTGTAGTCAATGGAACTGAAGAGCTATCTATCAGCTATCAAGATGCCTATTTACTTGCCACACTTGCACCACTACCGTTATTCGTCGCTTCATTGGCACTATTGGTACCCAGCTTACTTTTCAACGTAGTGGTTATACTTAGCGGGCTGGGCATCTCTTGCAGCTTGATTTACCACGGCTTACAAGCACTCTGTACCCATCAAGAATTTGATGTTGCTACGATTTCAGCCACTTACACAATCATGGCTGCCAGTGCTCTGGGGTGGGGTATTTTGTTTGCTGTTATCTGGGCTTATTAAGCCATGAATATTAGGCGCACTGGCACCAACCCATTCATCGTCAAGCCCAATGATGACGCGTGAAGCAAACGGTCTAACGTTGAGAAGTGGGTAATGTGTGCGCCAGGCAGGGCGATGAGCAAAATTCACGATCACTGGCGTCTTCCTCTTCGAGCGCTGATAGCACCAGCTCTTTGATTACTGGAAGGTGGGAATCTTCAATTTCACGAGCGGCGGTTAGTAGGGTAACCCGCCCCGCTCGTGCGAATCTCATTAAAGGCAGTAGCTTATCAGGACATGCCTTCAGCTCACGCTTGTAGCGCTCAAGAAAGAGTGATTGACTGATTTTTTTCTGTCGATACTGACTGCATAATTGAGAGGCAGGCGCTATCTCTGGATACCACTCATTCAGTGCCAATAAATTGGGAAACAGCCCGCTAGGACGTACCCGATCAACCAGCACGCGCGTGCCGTCGTGATCCTCTATCGGCGCATATATACGCTTTAACATGATTTCATACGACATCGTTTATATACTGGCAATTGATTGGCAATGTTAATGTTGACTCGCTCGATCTCAGCGAGCGCTCCGGAAGGGGGTTTGATCTTCGATATTACCAACTTTGTCACACCATGCCTCAGTGTTGTCAGTCCAATGCATTACTATTATATCAAAATAGATCGCCGTAAATTTTTATGGTGACGAGTGTGGTCTGTCAGCCGAGTGCTGACGATAAGCTAGACTACAAATAAGCGTCTCTAACCTGTTAAACCGTAGACCCCTATAGCTTTACTGGGCACGAGGTAGGTATCCGCACAGATCAAGAACTCGTCACTATTGAGCTGAGACTATCAGAGCTTGAACAAGAAAAGGCTGCTCTCCTTTCTCGAAAGCAAGAGCTGTATCGCTCTGCAAACCGACATGATTTACCGCTACTCACCCCTGGCCAGAAAGTTGAAGTATACCGAAAACTCTTTCGAGGCAGGCAGGATGTTTATGCGGTTCGCTGGCAGAGTTCCGGCGGTCGTTCCGGCTATGCTGTCGCTTGTGCGAACGAGTGGATGCCGGTCATCTGTCAGAAACCAAGGATCAAGTGCGGAGAATGTCGACACAAAAATTTCAAACCCCTCGATTTTGATGCAGTTTATGACCACCTGTCTGGCAAACATGTGACCGGCCTTTACCCTTTACTGCCGGATAGCTCTTGTTACTTGCTGGCGGCGGATTTTGATAAGGGGGACTGGAAAGCGAATGTTCGTGCACTAGCCCAGGCCTGTCGTGGTGAAGGCGTACCCTATCTTATGGAGGTTTCTCGGTCCGGTGCGGGTGCCCATCTATGGGTTTTCTTTTCAGAAGCTGTTCAAGCTTCGTCAGCGAGGAGGTTGGGATTCAAATTGTTGGATAAGGCCATGGAGCTTCATCCAGGCTTATCCTTCGACTCCTATGACCGCCTATTTCCCAACCAAGACACCATGCCTGATGGTGGGTTTGGCAATCTGATTGCCCTGCCGCTTCAACACGAGGCGCGAAGTCGCGGATGCACCGTCTTCGTCGACGACAACTTTGCGCCATACCCGGATCAATGGGCACTGCTCAGTCAGCAACAGACACTTGCATCAGCTCAACTTGAAGAGCTGATCGGCAATGAGGCTAATTCCGGTGTGACTGTAGATACTGTGTTGCCGTGGGAGTCAACGTTACCGGTTGATACAGGGAAGCTTTCTGGATGTCCTGAAAGCATCACGCTCATCCTGACCAGTCACATTTATATAAAGTTATCAGGCATTCCAGGAACATTGGCGACACGAATAAAGCGAATGGCCAGCTTTGCTAATCCTGTATTTTTCAAAACACAGTCGCTTCGTTTCTCGACGCATGGCATCCCTCGCTACATATCATGCGCCCATATTGAGCAAGGTTATCTTTCTATTCCCAGAGGCTGCTTGGATGAGCTTCAAGATCTGCTGCTGAAACAGGGAATCACGGTGGACATTGATGACCGTAGAATATCAGGCCAGTTTTTACCTGGAGTCAGCCTAAAAGCAACGCTGCGTAGCGACCAGGACAAGGCGGTGCAGGCACTTATCCAACACGATACCGGAATACTTCATGCACCGACCGCTTTCGGTAAAACCGTAACGGCTATTGGCGTGATAACCAGGCGGCAAGTCAACACACTGATCCTCACGCACAGTCGTCAGCTACTTGATCAATGGAAGGAGCGACTCGACACCTTCCTTGAGGGTGCGCTCATCGGTGTAATTGGCGGCGGTAAAAAGAAACCTACTGGGCAGGTCGACGTTGCCACTTACCAAAGCTTGATCAATAAGAAAGACAATACAGTCTCGAAGCAGGTCAAGGAGTACGGGCAAGTCATCATCGATGAATGCCATCATATCTCAGCGCCACGTTACGAGATGTTGCTTAATGAGGTCAGCGCCCGATACGTCATTGGTTTGACAGCAACGCCTGATCGTCAGGATGGCCACCAAAAAATCATGTTGATGGTTGCAGGGCCCATTCGTCACAAAGCCCAGGCGCACCACAGTAACCGATTTATTCAACACGTCATTGTTCGAGAGCATCACGAAACGCCACCCACCCACATCTGCCAGCCTAGCGTGCGGCCCCATATCGCATCGGTTTACCATTGGCTTGCCCAGAGCAGCGCCCGAAATGAGGCCATTGTTCAGGATGTTGCAAGCTGTGCGCACAACCAAGCAAATTGCCTTGTGCTGACGGAACGACGAGAACATGCCGAGACCTTGGCGACACTGCTGGATGCTGAATCCATATCGTCAGTTATCTTACGTGGTGGGATGCGCGTCAAAGAGCGCCAGTTGGCAGAAAAAGAGTTGCATAGGGTTCAAGTCATCGTTGCAACTGGGAAATACATTGGAGAAGGCTTTGACTTGCCTCGACTGGACACCCTGTTTTTAGCTCTGCCCATCGCATGGAAAGGAACGCTGTCACAGTATGCAGGCAGACTCCATCGAGACACCGAAGGCAAACTAGAAGTCACTGTCTATGATTACTTGGATACTGGCCTGCCTATGCTTGAGCGAATGTTCCGAAAGCGTGAGAAAGGCTATAAGGCTATGGGGTATAAGTTTATCGCTTCCGGGCAAACCAGATTGCTTTAGCCTTTGAGAGGCAGTCAGTCGTTAAAAGCTCATCAAGTGAACTGAGGCCAAGAATTTCTTCACTTGTCTAGCTGAACCCAGTTTATCTGGTCACTCTCAGGCGGCTACTTCCTTCTCGTCTTCAATCTCCAGTTCGAGATGGAAGTTAGCTGGCCCCGTCAGGTTGACCAAAGCATCGAGACTGAACTTATTAATCTGGCCGTTCAGCAAGTCGTTGAGGCGGGGTTGGGTGATTCCCAGACGATGTGCAGCCTCTTTCTGAGTAATATCCCACTCCCTTACACGGCCAGCAATCCTCGCCATGAGCTCGGAGCGCAGCCGCATGTTCAGCGCCTCTTCAGGAGTGTCCTCGATGGCGTCCCACACACTGTCGTAATACTCGATGGCCATTTTCTAACCTCGCTTGGTGGTTGGGCTCAGGGCAGCTCCTTGTATCGCTGCTTGCCCAAGTCGATGTCTTTTTTGGCGGTCTGCTGGGTTTTCTTCTGGAAGCAGTGGAGCACAAATACCGCGTCGCCCCGGTTGGCCACGTAGAAGACCCGAAAGGCCCCGTTGTGTTCCCGAATGCGGATTTCCATGACACCAGGGCCAACGCTTGGCATTGGGCGGAAATCGTCCGGCTGGCCTCCAGCCTGAATCTTGTCTATCTGAAACCCCGCTTCTCGCTTGGCGTCCAGAGAGAAGTCGCGCAGCCGATCCTTCGAGTCTCCAACGAATGCAACAGGTTTCTTGCGCGCCACGCTGGCTCCTTGACTGCCATAAATCTATATCAGTTCAGATATAATAAACTCATCAATCGAATGCTTCAAGCTGCTTCCACTGTAGCCGTATCACCAATAAGATGCCGTTGACTCCTATTCGCACCTGGGTTGGCGGTCTCAATGACCAAATGCAATATCTGACCCTCCGGTATGGTTTTGCCACGACTCACTGCTATTGCGACCTCTCTACTGAAGACCGAGCCGCCATCATGCAGATGCGGGTTCACTACTAAATCCGAACCATCGCCCGACAATTGGAACATCCACCCAGCGCCATCTCACGGGAACTGGCATACCAAACAATCCGTTCTGACAAAACCTCTGATGCCATTCTCGCCGGTTTCAGAGTCCGGCTAACCCGCTGCCGACCTCAGCAACAGCCTAACGGTCATTTATGCTGTAAATTTTACATTTTATTCTGTGACACTCTTTAGCGTGCTAGATTGACCTTAAATTACCTAGACAGCATTTCAAAAACCGACGGAAACCCTTATATAGCAGGCTATTTAGACAAATTAACAACAAATAAAGCAGCGCTAAGAAAATCAAATCAATCCGGCTCATAACCGTCCCCGCTACCAAACATAGAAAAAGCCGATTCTTTAGGGGATCGGCTTTTTTGTGTGCGCTCTTCCGGCTCAGCGCTTTATTTCCCTTCACTTCCTTGAATCCCTGGGCGGCTGCCTGCATATCATGAAGTAACCTTTTTTATGCGATGCAGAGTTTACCCATGTCGATTATTGATCCCCGTACCGGCAACCCGATGACTGCCGACCCTGTCGCGAGCAATAATGCGCCCACCAGTGGCGAGCGCCCTAGCGTGACTCGCGAAGAGGTCATCATTGAGCTCAACGCAGGCAACATTCAGCAGGTACTGGAAGCCTCTATGCAGGTGCCGGTGCTGATGGACTGCTGGGCTCCTTGGTGCGAGCCGTGCAAGAACCTGATGCCGGTGCTTGAGAAACTGGCGGTGGAGTACGCCGGTGCCTTCTTGCTGGCAACGCTGGATGTGGAAGCCAATCCAGAGATCGCTGGGCAATTGGGCGTGCGCTCGGTGCCTGACGTGAAGCTCATTAGCCAAGGCGGCTTAGTAGACAGCTTCCAAGGGGCACTGCCTGAAAAAGAAGTGCGCGAGTGGTTGAACCGCTACTTCCCTGCCCCCGGCGACGCACCGCCCAGCCCCGAAGAGCAGGCGGAAGAAGCCTTGAGCGCTGGCGATGCCGCAGGCGCGCGGGAGATTTACCAAACGCTGATTGGCCAATACCCGGAACATTACGCCTACCAAATTGGCCTTGCCAAAGCGCTGGTGGCAGAAGGGCGTGGTGAAGAAGCCCGTAGCGTGCTGGATAACCTGCCGCCAGAGGAGCGCGATGCAGCACCCGCCCGTGGCGTTCGCGCCAGCATCGAGTTCAGCGAACAGGCACTCTCAACAGAAGAGATCGCCGCGCTGGGTGATCGCACTGACAGCGAAGCGCAGTACCAGCGGGCGCTACGCCAAGTGGCCGATGGCCAGTACGATGCAGGCCTGGAAGCTCTGCTGGCGCTGATGAAGCAGGACCGCGCCTATAACGACGACGCGGCCCGCAAAACGCTGCTACAGGTCTTTGACGCGCTGGGAGCCGACCACCCTCTAACGGTCACCTACCGCCGCAAGCTGTTCGCCCTGCTCTATTGATAGCGCCTGACGAAGGCAACGTTACGCTTTTAACAGCGTATCCATCCGTGATAACGCCGCTTCCAATTGGGAAGCGGTGGTTCCAAAGTTAAGCCGTACAAACCCTGGGCAGCCAAAAGCCGCGCCGTCTGACAACGCCACACCCGCCTGCTCCAACAGCGTTTGTGCGGGAGAGGCCCCCAGGCCCGTTTCACGCATATCTAGCAGTCTGTCGGACTTGAGGTTAATGGATGAGCTGAGGCGTGGGTTCTTCACCCCCCCCTGTGTTGGTGTTGGTGCTGTTGTGTGGCTCTTAACCTGCCCCTCAGCTTCTGCAAGGCGGTTCTGACGCCTTGCCTGC
>NZ_JBSXNH010000077.1:0-10448 GCF_056857535.1 Vreelandella sp. L-25 | reverse complement strand
CTGAATGTTCGCACCTGGGACTGCCCAGATTGCGGTACTCAGGGCATCGACCGCGACGTGAATGCGGCCCGCAACATTCTGCAAGCAGGCACCGCGCTATTAGCCGGTGCAGATGGTTGAAAGATCATACCGAGGGGCACTCGGGAATGTACGCCTGTGGAGTTTGTGTAAGACCAGCAGTGCCAAGGCATTGAAGGCAACGAACATCGAAGCAGGAACCAGGAAGGTAACGACCTGGGAATCCCCTTCCTTTCCGCCGCAAGGCGGCAGCGCAAGCTGAGGGAGGGGAGGATGTCAAGTATACCCCTTTGAGATGTGCTGGGATTATGTACAGCTACCGAATAGTACAACCACTGGTAGGAGCGCTAGCGGTCCCCCGCCCGAAAAGCATTGACAGCGGCTAGCAAGCCCGCTTTACGCGTGATAGACTACGCCATCCTCTCAGACAAGACCCGTGAGCGGGCAGCTATAAGACTGCTCGTTACACTATTTGGCAGAGTTAGAAACGCTGCTAAATCAATTGGTTGTTACGGAAATGTCGTGATTTGGCAAATGCCAGCCGACAAACACATAGTAAATTCGTTGCCGTTTTTAGGCAGCCCTTATTCTCCAAGGAGATACCTGTGGCGAACAGCAAGCAAGCACGCAAGCGCGCCCGCCAGGCCGAGACTCGTCGTGTCCTGAAATCCAGCCAGCGCAGCATGGTCCGCACCTACATCAAGCGTGTGATCAAAGCGATTAACACCGGTGACCATGGCAAAGCGATGGAAGAGTTCAAGGTAATGCAGCCGGTCGTTGACCGTATTGCTGATAAAGACGTTCTTTCTAAGAAGAAAGCTGCACGTCTGAAAAGCCGCTTGAACAAGCGCATTAAGGCTCTGGCGGCGTAAGCCGGCAGGCGCCATAAAAAAAACCGGCTGCGGCCGGTTTTTTTGTGCCTGAACGTCGCCTACCGGGCGATATGTGCATCTCTATTTAGCCTGTAGGGAATAACCTGATGAGCGCCGATACACCACAGCATGCCAATATGCCGCCACCACGCCGCGGGCTAATGCGTTCGGGGTTGGTGGTCAGCGCGATGACCATGCTCTCCCGGGTGATGGGGTTGGTGCGCGATGTGGTCGTGGCAACGTTTTTGGGCGCAGGCAATGGCTCGGATGCCTTCTTTGTGGCGTTTAAAATTCCCAATTTTCTGCGCCGTTTATTTGCAGAAGGGGCGTTTAACCAGGCATTTGTGCCGGTGCTCTCTGAGTACTCCACCCAGCGCACCAAGCAGGAGATCCGTGAACTGCTGAATGCGGTAGCGGGGAGCCTAACCGCGCTGCTGGCGCTAATCACCGCGTTGGCGATGCTGGGCGCGCCCTGGCTGGTATGGCTGTTTGCCCCTGGCTTTGGACGCGACCCTGATAAACTCGCGATGACCGCCGATATGCTGCGGCTGACGTTTCCGTATTTGCTGCTCATTTCGCTCACCGCCTTCTCCGGCAGCGTGCTGAACACTTGGAACCGCTTTGCAGTGCCCGCATTTACGCCGGTGCTGCTGAATATTTCGCTGATCGGCGCGGCGCTATTCTTAATGCCGCTAATGGAAGAGCCCGCTATGGCGCTGGCGTGGGGCGTGCTGATTGCCGGGGCGGCCCAGCTTGCCTTTCAAGTGCCGTTTTTGCTGCGTTTGGGGCTGCTGCCGACGCCGTGGCCTAACTTCGCCCATGACGGCGTCAAGCGTATTTTAAAACTGATGGCCCCGGCGCTGTTTGGCGTATCGGTATCGCAGATCAACCTGCTGTTGGATACGGTGCTGGCATCGCTGTTGGCGGCGGGGAGCGTTTCGTGGCTCTACTACTCGGATCGGTTGGTAGAGCTACCGCTTGGCGTGTTTGGCGTGGCGATTGGCACCATTATCTTGCCTGCGCTTTCCAAGCGGCACGCGGAGCAGTCCACCGAGCACTTTTCCGCCATGTTGGATTGGGCGATTCGTGTGGTGCTGCTGTTGGGCGTGCCGGCGGCATTGGCGCTGGCGGTACTGGCCGAGCCGTTTTTGATTACCCTGTTCCACTACGGGGCGATGACCGATAACGATATTCAGATGGCGGCCATGAGCCTGCGTGCCTACGCCTTCGGTTTAGTGGCATTTATGTTGATCAAGGTGCTCGCGCCGGGTTTCTTTGCTCGCCAAGACACCAAAACGCCAGTCAAGGTAGGCATTATCGCCATGGTCGCGAACATGGTATTCAACCTACTGCTGATTTGGCCGCTGGCCCATGCGGGCTTGGCGTTGGCCACTGCGCTCTCTGCATTTTTAAACGCGGGGCTGCTGGGGTATCTGCTTTACCGCCAGCAGGTGCTGGTGTTTCAGCCGGGTTGGGGGCGTTACTCGGTGCAGTTAGTCGGCGGCAGCGTGCTGATGAGCGTGGCGCTTATGTTAGTCTCACCTGATTGGCAGGTGTGGTTAGAGTTTGGGCTATGGCAGCGCGTCCGCTGGGTGGCCGGGCTAGTAGTGCTCGGGGGCGGGCTCTACTTTATCTGGTTAACGGCGCTTGGCCTGCGGCTTCGCCACTTTAAAATGAACGGCTAGGCAAGGGGCAGGCGCGTGAGCGCTATTATCTTCTTCTGCACCAGAGCAGCGCGTTCGTTATAATCAAACGCTTTGAAAACGGCTAGCGGCCTTAAAACGGAAAACGCTTTTAAAACAAGCTTTTAAAAAAGAGGTGCCATGCACGTCATTCGAGGTCTGCACAATCTGACAGCGTCCCATCGTGGCTGCGTGGCGACCATTGGTAATTTCGATGGCGTGCATCGCGGCCATCAGGCGATTCTACAGCAGTGCCGCGAGCACGCTGCGCGCCTGAACGTACCGCTGACCGTGGTGGTGTTTGAGCCTCAGCCCCGCGAGTTTTTTGCCGGAGACCAAGCGCCGCCGCGCTTAACGCGCCTGCGGGAAAAAGTGCGCCTGCTGCGCGACCACGGTGCCGAGCAGGTGCTCTGCCTGCCGTTCAACGATGCCTTGCGCAGCCTCACCGGGCGCGAGTTTATCGATCAGGTGTTGATTGATGGGCTGGGCGTTAAGCATCTAGTGGTGGGCGACGACTTCCGCTTTGGCTGTGATCGCCGTGGCGACTTCAGTTTGTTAGAAGCCGTGGGGCGCACTCATGGCTTTGGCGTAGAGCACACTCGCACCTTCAAAGTCGATGACGAGCGGGTATCGAGCACCCGAGTGCGTACGCTGCTGGCCAGCGGTAACTTTGAAGTGGCCGCTCGCCTATTGGGCAGGCCTTATTCGCTACATGGCCGCGTGGTGCGCGACCAGCAGTTGGGTCGCACCATTGGCGTACCAACCGCGAACCTACCGCTATTGCCCCAGCCGCTGACGCTGCGGGGGGTGTTTGCGGTGGTGGCCGAATTGGCGAATGGCGAGCGCCACCCCGCCGTAGCGAACGTCGGGTTTCGGCCTACGGTGGGGTCTAAACGCCCTACGCTGGAAGTGCATCTGCTGGATTTTTCTGGCGATCTGTATGACCAACGGCTAACGGTTTACCCCTGCGCACGGCTGCGAGGGGAAGTGAAGTTTGACGATTTTGACGCGCTAAAAGCACAGATTCACCAGGACCAAGCCAAGGCGCGCCGCTACTTTGCGACCGCCGACGCTGATCTAACAACCTCTCTTCCGCTGGCCTCGGCCCCGCTTGGGCGTGAGACCGCTTCTTCTGATTTCACTTCGGCGGATGACGCCGCCGATACTAACGACGGCTGACCGGACTATGGACTATAAGCACACGCTAAACCTGCCAGAAACCGACTTTCCTATGCGCGGCATGCTGCCGAAGCAGGAGCCTGGGCGTGTTTCCCAGTGGCAGGATATGAACCTATACCAGCGCCTGCGCGAAGCCCGTGCGGGTGCGCCGCTGTTTGTACTGCACGATGGCCCTCCCTACGCCAACGGCAGTATCCATATCGGTCACGCCGTTAATAAAATTCTTAAAGATATTATCGTTAAGTCCAAAAACCTGGCGGGTTTTGATGCGCCCTACGTGCCGGGTTGGGACTGCCACGGCCTGCCCATTGAGCACAAGGTCGAAACCACCCACGGCAAGCACCTTCCGGCGGATAAAGCCCGTGAGCTGTGCCGTGAGTACGCCGGTGCCCAAATCGAAACCCAACTGGTGGACTTTGTGCGCCTGGGTATCATCGGTGACTGGGGTCATCCGTATCGCTCCATGGATTACGCCAACGAAGCGGGCGAGATCCGCGCGCTGGCGGATATGGTCGAGGCGGGCTACGTCTTTAAAGGCCTGAAGCCGGTGAACTGGTGCTTTGACTGCGGCTCGGCTTTGGCGGAAGCGGAAGTCGAGTACGCCGACAAAAAATCCGATGCCATCGACGTTGCCTTCCCCGTGGCAGACGCCGACAAGCTGGCGGCTGCGTTTGGTTTAAGCGAGCTGGCCAAGCCCGCCGCCGTGGTGATCTGGACCACCACGCCGTGGACCATTCCCGCCAACCAGGCGCTGAATGTTCACCCCGATTTCACCTACGCGCTGGTAGACACCGGCGAGCGCCTACTGCTGTTAGCCGAAGAGCTGGTCGAGAGCTGCTTAGAGCGCTTTGGTCTCCAGGGTGAAGTAGTGGCTACCACACAAGGTAAACACCTTGACCTGATCAATTTCCGCCACCCGTTCTACGACCGCCTCTCGCCGGTCTATCTGGCGGATTACGTTGAGTCTGAGGTGGGCAGTACCGGTATCGTTCACTCTGCTCCGTCTTACGGTATGGATGACTTTGTTACCTGCCGCGAGCACGGCATGAGCTTTGACGATATGCTGAACCCGGTGCAGGGCAACGGCGTTTACGCGGATGACCTGCCGTTCTTCGGCGGCCAGATGATCTGGAAAGCCAACCCGAACATCATCGAGAAGCTGCGTGACGTAAACGCGCTGATGGCCCACACGCCTATTAAGCACAGCTACATGCACTGCTGGCGTCATAAAACGCCGGTGATCTACCGCGCCACGGCCCAGTGGTTCGTCGGTATGGATATCAAAGGCAAGGATGGCAAGACCCTGCGCGAGCGCGCGCTGGCCGGTATCGAAGCGACGGAATTCACCCCTGCTTGGGGGCAAGCGCGCCTGCACAGCATGATCGCCAACCGCCCGGATTGGTGTATCTCCCGCCAGCGTAACTGGGGCGTGCCGATTCCGTTCTTCCTGCATAAGCAAACCGGTGAGCTTCACCCCAACACCGTAGCGCTGATGGAAGAAGCCGCCAAGCGTGTGGAGCAAGAGGGCATCGAGGCATGGTTCAAACTCGAACCTTCCGAGCTGCTTGGCGCGGAAGCCGCTGACTACGATAAAGTCACCGATACGTTAGACGTGTGGTTCGACTCGGGCACCACCCACCGCCACGTGCTGCGCGGCTCGCACCCCCACGGCCATGAAAGCGGCCCGCGCGCTGACTTGTACCTGGAAGGCTCGGACCAGCACCGTGGTTGGTTCCACTCGTCGCTGCTCACCGGTGCGGCGATTGATGGTCACGCGCCGTATCGTCAGCTGTTGACCCACGGCTTCACGGTGGATGCCCAGGGCCGCAAGATGTCCAAGTCCATCGGTAACGTGGTCGCGCCGCAAAGCGTGATGGATAAGCTGGGCGCCGATATTCTACGCCTGTGGGTAGCGTCTACCGACTACTCCGGTGAAATGGCCGTCTCGGATGAAATCCTCAAACGCACTGCCGATGTGTACCGTCGTATCCGCAACACCGCGCGCTTCCTGCTTTCCAACCTGAACGGCTTTGATCCCAAGCGGGACCAAGTGGCGTTTGGCGATATGCTGGCGCTGGACCAGTGGGTCGTTGATCGTGCCGCACAGCTTCAAGGCCGCATCGAAACCGCCTACGAGGAGTACCGCTTCCTGGATGTGTACCAGCAGGTACACGGCTTCTGCGCACGGGAGCTTGGCGGCTTCTACCTGGACGTGATCAAGGATCGCCAGTACACCACTCAAACCGACTCGCTGGCCCGCCGTAGCGCGCAAACCGCGCTTTATCACGTGGTGGAAGCGCTAAGCCGCTGGGTCGCGCCGATTCTCTCCTTCACCGCCGAGGAGATTTATGAGCATATCCCCGGCGAGCGGGGCGATAGCGTGCTGCTGGAGACCTACTACACCGGGCTTTCCACGTTGGATGAGGGCGCCGAGATGGGCCGCGCTTTCTGGGAGCAGGTGCTGGAGGTGAAGCACTCGGTGAACAAATGCCTGGAAGACGCCCGTAACGCCAAAGTGATCAAGGGTAGCCTCGCGGCAGAAGTGACGCTGTTCGTCAATGACGAGCTGCACGCGACGCTAGCGAAGCTGGGCGACGAGCTGCGCTTTGTGATGCTCACCAGTGAAGTGCACCTGGCACCGCTGGCAGATGCCGCCAATGCCGAAAGCACTGAGCTTGAAGGCTTGAAGGTTGCGGTGAGCGCCAGTGGGCATGCCAAGTGCGAGCGCTGCTGGCACCACCGGGCAGACGTAGGCAGCGTTGCCGAGCACCCGGACCTGTGTGGCCGCTGTGTAAGTAACCTGCCCGAAGGTAGCGGCGAGATTCGTCACTATGCCTAACACAGCTTCCCCGGTGAACGATTCACACCAGCGGCCGCCCATGCGGCGGCCGCTGCGCTGGCTATGGCTTGCCGTGGCGGTCATTGTGTTGGATCTTGCGACGAAGTATGCCGCTAGCCACTTTTTAAGCTATGCACAGCCGGTTGAAGTCTTGCCGTTTTTCAACCTCACGCTGCTGCACAACACCGGCGCGGCGTTTAGCTTTTTGGCCGAACACCCCGGCTGGCAGCGCTGGTTTTTTGCAGCCATTGCTATTGGTGCCAGCATTGGCCTCACCGTTTGGCTATCCCGCGTGCGTGCGGATGAGAAGCTGCTCGCTATCGCCTTGCCGCTGATTATCGGTGGGGCGCTGGGTAACCTATACGACCGCTTGATTCATGGCTATGTGGTGGATTTTCTCTCTTTCCATGCGGCAGGCTGGTACTACCCTGCCTTTAACGTGGCGGATATCGGCATTACCCTAGGGGCCATTGGCCTTATCTGGGAGTCGGTGATGGGCGAGCGTCGCCGCAAAAAAGCCGCGCACTCTTCATCTTCTTAACATGCCAATGAGTGAGGCATCATGGATTACCTAATTGACGACGGGATGGAAATTACCCTGCATTTCACGCTGAAGCTGGAAGATGGCACGGTGGTGGATTCCACCAAAGAGAAGGCACCGGCCACGTTCCAGTATGGCGACGGCAATCTGCCACCGGGGTTTGAACACCCCATTAAAGGCATGGCAGCGGGCCAGAGCGGGACGTTTCATATCACCCCTGAGCATGCGTTTGGCCAGCATAACCCGCAGAACATTCAAACCCTGAAGCGGGCCGACTTTGGCGACGAAACGCCTGAAATCGGCATGGTGATGTCGTTTGCTGATAAAGCAGGAACGGAATTGCCTGGCGTGGTCAAAACCATTGACGGTGACCGCGTAGACATTGACTTCAATCATCCGCTGGCAGGGCGTACATTGACGTTTGAGGTTGAAGTGCTCAACGTAACGCCGATCACCACTCACTAATTTCCTGAGCGATGCAGGTTGCATCAAGGCGCTTTTATGCAGTCATCAGAGTCATCTCAGCCCGTACAGATCAAGCTAGCCAACCCGCGCGGGTTTTGTGCGGGCGTCGACCGTGCGATCGATATCGTCAACCGCGCGCTGGATGTCTTCGGCCCGCCGATTTACGTTCGCCATGAAGTGGTGCACAACCGCTTTGTAGTAGAAACCCTGCGTGAACGCGGCGCGGTCTTCGTGGAAGAGCTCCATGAAGTGCCCGACGATGTGATTGTCATCTTCTCTGCCCACGGCGTTTCCCGGGCGGTGCAGCAAGATGCCGAGCAGCGTGGCCTGAAAGTGTTCGATGCCACCTGCCCGCTGGTCACCAAAGTGCATATGGAAGTGCTGCGCTACGCCAAGCGCGGCCAGGAGTGCATTCTGATTGGCCATGAAGGTCACCCGGAAGTAGAAGGCACCATGGGGCGCTACGACACCTCCCACGGCGGCAAGATTTATCTGGTGGAAGATGAGCAGGACGTTGCCAATCTGGTTGTCAATGACCCCTCGGCGCTAGCGTTCGTCACCCAAACCACGCTCTCCATGGATGACACTGCCAAAGTGATCGACGCGCTGCGGGAGAAATTCCCTGAGATTCAGGGGCCGCGCAAAGACGATATTTGCTACGCCACCCAAAACCGCCAGGATGCGGTGCGTGAACTGGCAGCAGATAGCGACTTGGTGCTGGTGGTCGGTAGCCCCAACAGCTCGAACTCCAACCGGCTGCGTGAGCTTTCTGAGCGTATGGGCACCCCCGCGTACTTGATCGATAACGCCGAGCAAATCGATCCATCGTGGTTAGAAGGCATAAAACGTATTGGCGTCACCGCTGGCGCGAGCGCCCCTGAAGTGCTCGTCAAAGGCGTCATTGATAAGCTGCAGACACTGGGCGCGGAAGCCCCCGTCGAACTGCAGGGGCGTGAAGAGAACATTACATTCTCTATGCCCAAAGAGCTGCGTGAACAGGTGATCGTCAGCGGATAATGCAAACCGTATCGGTTTAAGACATACTCCAAGTATGAGTAAACCGATATGGGAGCATCGCTTAGTGACTTATGGTTTTAATCGCCGCGCAGGGGATTATGGTAAGCACCAGCGCGGCTTTACCCTCATCGAATTACTGATTGCGGTGGTCATTATTGGGATCATCGCCAGCATCGCCTACCCCAGTTACGCCCGCTACGTCGAACGCTCCGTTCGCTCTGATGGCCAGACGGCACTCTTGCAAGCGGCTTCAGAAATGGAGCGCTGCTACTCCCGTGACTACACCTATGCAGAGTGTGATTTGGAGATGACACTTTCTCCGAGCGGCCATTACGCCATTTCAGTCGCTAGTGGTAGCCAAAGCGACGGCGGCTATATATTAACCGCGACGACCCAACGCTCAGACGGCTGTGATGAAGATCTCACCTTAAATGCAAAAGGGGGGCGTGCCCCAGAGGCGTGCTGGTAATGAAGCATCAGCAAGGGTTCTCACTCATTGAGGTGCTGATCGCGCTGGTAGTGCTTGCCTTTGGCCTGATGGGGGTGGCCGCCATGCAGATAAAAGCCCTGCAAAGCGCGACCGAAGGGTACCAGCGCTCAATTGCTGTGGTGGCGGCGGTCGATGCCCAAGAGAGAATTTGGAATCTATTAGCCAGCGACTCTAATTGCGAAGCCATAGAGACGTCAGCGGTGAGTGCCCTTGAAGATGATTGGATAGAGCACTGGTCAGCAGATACAAACGCCAAGCCGCTACGGGGCGCTAACTGGGACAACAGCGGTGTGAGGATGTCCGAAGGGTGCGAGTTTACAATTGTGATAGCCCTAAATAGCGTATCTAGCAACCGCGAGGAGGAGTACCTCTACAGTTTCATCCTCCCTAATGTGGAAAATACCCCATGAAAGCGATGAAGCAACAGCTGGGCGCTGGCTTGGTTGAGTTAATGGTGGCGATGGCGATTGGCACGGTGATTGCGCTAGGGGCGGGCCAACTCTTTTTATCTACCTTTTCGACGTTTAGCGCGGTGGATGAGCTAAGCCGGAAGCAAGAAGTAGCGGTGTTTTTAACGCAGATTTTAGCGGAAGAGCTGCGCAAGGAAGACGATGTTGATCGCTATGCGCTTTCTTGCTCTATAGCGGATGCCCAGTGTCTTTGCACAATTAGCGATACCGACAAAGGTAATCAACCGGTTATAAATTTTTATAAAGATTTTGAAGAAAACCACGTTATTAGCGACGCGGAGTGTAGCGAAGACCAGGAGCCGTTGGCGATACCAGAAGAAGGTCTAGATCATCACTATAAAGTTAAAGTTCCGATGATGCAGGGTGGTGAGTCGCTCATATTCCATGTCACTAAACGAGATATCGTAACAACCACCAATCCCGAGTGAGGTAACAATGAAAAAGCAGCAAAAAGGCGCGGCACTCTTTGTTGTCATGGCCTTGTTATCGGCCTCTATGGTGGTGGGTATGAGTGCTATGCAGTCCTCCCTTGTGGATGAGCGGCTGGCAGGCAACTTTCGCTCTTCGGTTCAAGCGCAAATGACCGCTGAAAATACCTTGGCGTCGTTAGTTAATCCTGTCAATACTGCAAGTCGCAACGAATATTTAGGACAGTTAGTGGCAAATCCGCAACTGCTTGAAGAGACGGAAGGAAAGCTAACGGGTGATGAGATCGCTCAGCTACTTCAAGCAGGTAAGTGCCTATTCAAAATTAATCGCGCACTCAGTGCCGTAGCCATCGAGTAGCCGGTGTACCTCATCACAGAGGTTATCAAACGAAAGATACGCACTCAGCGGCAGCCATGCATACTTCATCTGCCGCCACAGAATCTCAA
>NZ_JBSXNH010000076.1:0-8557 GCF_056857535.1 Vreelandella sp. L-25 | reverse complement strand
GGTTTTCCTTTTGGTTCATGGTGTTAGGGGTAACAACATGATACCGGCGGGAAAGCCCCCGATCTCGTTGATAGCACTGAAATTTTCAACGCTATTCAGGCAGTTACAGCACCACCTGTGGAAAAGTGGGGAGACGCTAGCTATCTTTGTTTTTATGATGGCAAATGTTTATTTGGCGCTTTCCTGCTGATTTTTTAGCGCTGCCAGTGCCAATTGGGCCTCAACTCGTTCGGTCACATCTTTCTGAACACCGATGTAGTACATCAAGTTGTCGGCTTCATCATAAACTGGCGTAATTGACAGCTCATTCCAGAACATAGTGCCGTCTTTACGGTAGTTACGCAGCACTTCCCGCGAGGGGCGGCCATCCTGTAACGCTTCGCGAATCGACGATAGCGCATCCTGGTCGCGGTCTTCGTTTTGCAGAAAACGGCAGTCGCGATACAGAATTTCATCCGCACTGTAGCCCGTTAAGCGCTCAAAGCCCTTATTTACGTAAATCAGGATGTTTTCGTCACCTTCCTGCTCCGCAACGACGATGCCATCTTCAGAAGCGTCAATAATGCGCTCAAGTAACTCCGGGTTGATCAAGGGAGATCGTTTCATCAATGGATTCCTGTTGCTTTCGTTCTTTCGTAGCCATGGCGCTGTTGGTCAGCGCGGGGCTCTCTTACTGCAGGACGATGCGGAATTTCACACTACCGAATAGAGGTAGAATAGCAAAAAAACAGCTCTCTACCGCCAACTGCTGCCCATCATGGCGAGCGTTGCGGTGCTTTGCAATCAACCACGCTATTCGGCTTCCGGTAACCGCTGTGCGCTGAACATCGCCCCCACTGCCGTGAGCGCCAAGACCACCAGCAGCATGGCGCTTCCTAGCCATTGCGCCAACGCGCCGATAATACCCCCGACAACCAGCATCAGTACGCCCGTAAGCGTATTGGAAAGCGCTACATAAAGGGCGCGATTGTCTTGGCTGGCAATATCCACCAAATAGGTTTTGCGACCCAGGCGAACACCGTGATGCACAATCACCAATAGCGCATAAATCGCGGCATAGGGTAAAACGCTCTGCGTCCAGTCACCCGGCAACCAAGCTAAGGCCGCGCCTAATAGGCAGCACAACACCGTACCCACGGCAGCGTCGCGCATGACCCGGCGGCTGGACTGATCCGCGCGTTTTCCCCATATCGGGCTTGCCACCATAGCGGCTAGGCCGGATACCACCACTAAAATGCCTAGGCCGCCCAGCTCGGTTCCGCTCTGCTGCTGGCCGAGTAGCGCCAGGTAAGGCAGCGCCAGCGCGCTTGAAAGTAGCAGGGCCCTAGCGACATTGAAGTGTAAAAACGTGCGGTCTTCACGCAGTAGCGATAGCCCCAACTTAATGCTATCCCAGGCGTTTTCGCCGCCCTCGATGGAACCTGGCACCTCTTTAATGCGGGCTGCGCACAGCGCATTGAGTAACCAGCCAGCGGCCGCTACGCCAAGCAGTATGGCCAATGCCAAATTGCCGGGGCGGTCGCCGAACCACATCAATACACCGCCGGCAACCAGCGTTGCACCACCCGCGACGCTGCCGCTCCAGCCCATCAAAGTGCCTCGGCGGCGCTTGGCGATGGTTTTGCCGAGCACGTCCTTGGTAGCAATGGAGGAGAGCCTCCGTGCCAAGGAGAGCATGACCAACGCGGCCAACACCAACAAGCCACCGATAGCCCCGCTGCCCATCAGGGCCAATAACGCCAAAGCGAGAGCCGCCACCGCCTGCAGCACGGCCCCCGCCACCCACACCCACTTGCGCTGGGGCTTTAGGCGAATAAAGCCAGCCACAAACAGCTGGGGGGAGGAGGGCGCCTGCTTCACGAATCGGTACTAATAACCCCACCATCCATACCGGAGCGCCGATAATACCCAGCAGCTAGGGCAGCACTAAGCGGGCGCTCGACAGCTCATCCGCTAACTTATTACCTAACGAAGCGAAAAGGTGCAGGAAAAAGTTGTGCGGCTGCTCTTGGCAGGCATCGTCAGGTATATCGTCGCACATACGGCTATCGTCATCGCCTGTCAGCCACTCGTATAACTGCGTCTGTGAAACTTCCGGTTGAGCCATGTCGGTTCCTTGGCGATTGCTAATTTAAGATGACAGAATGCCTACTTAGGATGCCACACTGTATTTTAAAACCTGTATTTAAAAAGCCCTGTGCTCCAAAAGCCTGTGCTTTAAAAACCTGTGTTTCAAAGTAACGGATAGATAAGGACGCAAAAAGATGACCCGCATTCACATTCGCTACTGTACCCAATGCCAGTGGCTGTTGCGTAGCGCCTGGTATGCCCAAGAGCTTCTCTCAACGTTTGGTGAACAGCTAACAGAAGTCGCGCTCTCCCCCTCCCACGGCGGTACGTTTGAGATCTGGTGTGGCGACACGCTGCTATGGGAGCGCAAGCGCGATGGTGGCTTTCCCGACATCAAAACACTTAAGCAGCAAGTACGTGACCAGACCGACCCTGCCCGCGACCTGGGGCATATCGACCGATGACCCAAGACCAACAGGCGATGCTGTATGGATTGGGCGCTGTAGCGCTGTGGTCGACCGTTGCCACCGCCTTCAAGGTAGCCCTTGCATGGATGAGCCCCCTGGAGCTGATGTGGATAGCGGCGCTAGTTTCCTGGCTGTTGATGGGCGCACTGGTCTTCAAACAGGGCAAGATGGCGCTAGCGCTGCGCCAAGGCTGGCGAACAGCGCTCTGGGCCGGACTAATGAACCCCGTGGCTTATTACTTAGTGCTATTTGCCGCCTATGACCGGCTGCCGGGCCAAGAGGCCATGGCGCTGAACTACACCTGGGCGCTTGCTATGGCGTTTCTGGCAGTGCCGCTGCTGGGGCACCGCTTAACTCGACTGGATGTGGCGGCGGGGTTGGTGGCCTATAGCGGCGTTTGGGTAATCGCCACGCGGGGCAATGTCTTCAATGTGGCGTTTGAAGACCCTTTGGGCGTGCTGCTGGCGCTCTCATCAACCCTATTGTGGGCACTCTACTGGCTGCTCAACGCGCGGGATCAACGACAACCCTTGGTAGGCCAGTGGCAAAATTTTAGCGTTGGGTTACCGGTGCTAACCATATTGTTACTGCTTGGCCCCGGCGTGCAATGGCATGGCTGGCCCGCGCTAGGCGCAGGCGTTTATGTCGGCCTGTTTGAAATGGGCGTAGCCTTTGTACTTTGGCAACTGGCCGTACAAAAAGTGTCCCGCACGGCTAAAGTCTCTAACCTGATCTTCCTATCCCCGCCGGTATCGCTGCTGCTGCTTTATCTTGTAGTTGGAGAGCCAATGCTCCCCTCCACGCTGGTCGGATTAGTGCTTATTTTATGCGGGCTTGGAATACAGCAACTGCCAGGTAAACGAGAAAAGCGCGCAGCCTAAAGATGGGTTAAATCGTCAACCTACGACCTCTTTGTGTAATAACGCCATGCTATTAGGTATTAATAATGTATGTGGACCGCAGGAAGCCACCGTGCCCAACGCCAACCGCCGCAAGCTGCCTATTGGCATCCAAACGTTTTCAGATATTCGGGAAGGAAATTATTACGGCAGAGCGCTTGGTCAGATCAAACACAAAGGCAATGTTTTATGCTGCTGGCTCTTCTTGGTGTGGTTTTGCCGTCAAGTCCATACCCAGTGCACGCATGACGGCCAACATTGTCTTCAGCGTTGGGTTGCCTTGCTCGCTGAACGAACGATAGAGCTGCTCACGGGAGAGGCCGGTTTCGCGAGCAAGTTCTGTCATTCCTTTAGCGCGCGCTACGATACCCATCGCTTTAGCAACATAAGTGGCATCTCCGGTTTCCAGCGCATCAGCGAGAAAGAGAGCGATGGCTTCATCGTTCTCTAATGCTGCTGCAGGGTCATAGTCGTAAATCTTATCGCTCATGATTCCTCCCATTCTGCTGCCAGACGCTGCGCTGTATCGATATCGTTTTGCTGCGTGCTTTTATCGCCACCACATAACAGGATGACAAGCTCGCTGCCGTGTTGTTTAAAATAGACACGATATCCTGGGCCATGATGAATACGCAGTTCACTGATGCCTTGACCAACGGGTTTTACATCGCCAGTCAATCCGTTGGCCAGCCTGAAAATACGGGCGGCAATCAGTGCTTTGGCGCGCGAATCGCGGAGCTTACGTTCCCACCGTCGGTAAGTGTCGGTCTGTTTAATAGCGAGCATAAAAATATTGTAGTTCTTAGACTACATGCGTGCAAGCTATGAAAAACGGTGCTTAGCCAGTCGGTGCCGTGCGCAAAGTATACTACTGAGAAGAAGCCTGATACGTCTCTTCCAGCATGGGTTCAAGCGCAGGCCACACGTTTTCTAGGATAATCGGCTGGGCCTCGGCAGTGGGGTGAATACCATCGCTCTGCATCAGCTGTTTATTAAGCGCGATATCTTCCAGCAAGAAGGGCACCAGCGGAATATCGTACTCATCCGCGAGCGAATGAAAGACACTGGTAAACGCATCGCGGTAGGCTTGGCCGTAATTAGGCGGAATATCGATACCCAGCAGCAGCACTTCGGCATCGGCCTGCTGGCTCTGCTCGATGATGGTTGCCAGATTGGCGCGCATTTGGGCAGGCGGCAGGCCGCGCAGGCCATCGTTGCCGCCCAGTTCTAACAGAACGATATCCGGCTCACGCTGTCCGATAATATCGGCAAATCGCTGGGCGCCGCCTGAGGTGGTTTCCCCGCTAATACTGGCATTGACCACCCGGGCGTCGTCTTCAAGGCGTTCAGCCAGCAGCGCTACCCAGCCCTGCTCCTGCTCAATACCGTACGCCGCGCTCAAGCTGTCGCCCATCACGAGGAGCGTTGGTAGGTGCTCTTCAGACGTGTTGGCGTATAAAGGGGCAGCACCCAAGAATATGATCAGCATGACGGCGCTAGACACACCACGCCGGGTGGCCGTTTGCCCCCGCTGAAAGGCCAGTGTCTGACGAAACAGTTTTTGAATTGCTTGTTTTTGAATTGCTAAAGGGAATCCACGTTTCATGCCTCACTCCTCTGACCCAATATCCAATACCACGACCCAAGATGCGGCTTCGCCCAACACCGACCCATCGGCGGCTCAGAAGGTTCCCCATGAAGCCGTTAGCCAGCCAGTGCTGCATGCGGAAAAGCTGGCCAAACGAGTGACCAGCGGTGAACGCACGCTAACCATCTTACACGACCTGTCGTTAAGCGTAGCGGCGGGGGAGAGCGTGGCTATTTTGGGTAAAAGCGGGGCGGGTAAATCGACGCTGCTAGGCCTGTTGGCCGGGTTGGATACGCCCAGCGACGGTGAGTTGACGCTTTTCGGCCACGCGCTGAGCCGCCTGGATGAGGATGGCCGCGCCGCACTGCGGGCAGGGCGAGTGGGGTTCGTGTTCCAAAACTTTCAGTTGCTGCCGACCCTCAGCGCGCTGGAAAACGTGCTGCTGCCGCTAGAGCTCTCGCCTCGGGCCGGAGAAACCCGTACGGCCCAGCAGTGGTTGGAACGTGTAGGGCTTGGCGAGCGCACGTCCCACCAGCCCAAACAGCTCTCTGGCGGCGAGCAGCAGCGGGTCGCCATTGCGCGTGCCTTCGTGACCGACCCTGAGCTGGTGTTTGCCGACGAGCCGACAGGCAACCTGGACCCGGATACCGGCGCGCAGATCATCGACCTGCTTTTCACGTTGAATAAAGAAGCGGGCACGACGCTGATTCTCGTCACCCACGACCACGCCTTAGCGCGCCGCTGCGACCGCTGCCTGCGCCTCACTAACGGCCAGCTAGTCCCGTTCGAGCCAGCCCCAGCCAACAGTGGGGAAGGCGATGAGTGATATCAACTGGCGTTTGGCCGCTCGGAGCTTAAAGCGCGACCTGCGCGCGGCGGATGTACAGGCGCTGTTTGTCGCGTTGGTTCTGGCGGTGGCCGCGTCCACCATGATTGCCTTCTTTCTTGATCGCTTGGAGCGCGGCCTTGAGCGCCAAGCCGGGCAGATGCTGGGGGGCGATTTAGTGCTCGAACAGCGCGATCCTTTCCCTGAAGAGCTGCGCAATACGCTAGAGCAGGCGGGTTTTACGCTGAGCGACCAAGTGGATCTGGTCTCCATGATCAGCCAGGGGGAGCGCTTCCAGCCCGCCAGCCTCAAAGCGGTGGATGACGTGTACCCGCACTACGGTGTTTCTCACGTAGATAGGGGCAACGGCGTTGAGCAAATCGCCTCTGGCCCACCTGCAGGCGAAGCCTGGGCAGACCCACGGCTAGCCGAGCTGATCGAGATAGAGATTGGCGACCGCGTGCAAGTGGGGCAAACGGAGCTGACCATTAGCGGAATTATCGAACGCGAAGCGGACCAATCCGCCGGTTTTGGTAACTTCAACCCGCGCTTGATGCTCAATACCGCTGACCTTGAAGCCACTGGCCTGGTGCAGCCAGGGTCGCGTATTGAGTTTGAACTGCTCGCCGCCGGGCCGCCCGCTGCGTTAGATCAGGTGCAAGGCTTGTTGGCACAGCTACGGCGCGACGGCGTAGAGGTGCGTGATGTGCGGGTAGACCGCCCGCAGTTGGGTAATGCCCTGCAACGTGCGGAAAGCTACTTAGGCCTTGCCGGATTAGCAGCGGTGCTGTTGGCTGGGGTGGCGGTTGCTATGTCGACCCGCCGCTACGTAGAGCGTCACCTGGATACCGCCGCGCTGCTGCGCTGCTTTGGTGCCAGCCAGTATCAGCTTGTGACGATTTTCAGCCTGCAACTGATTGGGTTGGCATTCATGGCCTCCCTCATTGGCGCGCTGCTGGGCTTGGTCGGCCAAGCTGTACTGCTGTGGCTATTAACGAGCTTTCTGCCCATGACGCTGCCACCCCCTGGCATTATGCCGCTGTGGCTCGGCATCTTCACCGCGCTAGCGGTGCTGGTCGGGTTTGCAGGGCCAACGCTGCTGCGTATCAAGCAGGTGAGCGCGCTTAAAGTCCTGCGCCGAGAGCTGGACCCGTTGCCGCCCGCCGCTTGGCTGGTGGTGGGGGTGGCCAGTATCGTATTTGGCGGCCTGCTGTGGCTCTATTCAGGCAGCTTCCCTCTAGCCTTGGCGCTTCTGGTGGGTGGCTCGGCTTTACTGGTGCTGCTGTGGGGCGTGAGTTCTTTATTGCTGAATGGTTTGCTTCGCGCTGTGCAGCGCCTTAAGGGCGGCGGCGAGTGGGTGCAGGCGTTTCGCCTAGGCGGGCGTCAACTGGCCCGCCGCAAGCAGGCGGGGCTTGGCCAACTGCTGGCATTTTCGGTCACGTTTTTTGCCATGGCGATGATCGTCCTGGTGCGTGGGGATTTGCTCACTACTTGGCAAGATCAACTACCAGAAGACACCCCCAACTACTTTGCCATCAACATTCAGCCCGGCGAGCGGGATGCGTTCGAGCAAGCGGTGGCACCTCGGGTCGATACCCAAAGCACTCTTTACCCCATGGTGCGTGGGCGTATTACCGAGATTAACGGACAAGCGCCCAGAGATGCGGTGCCCGCCGATGCCCGAGGCGACAACTCGCTGCGCCGTGAACTTAACCTGACATGGCAATCTGAACTACCCGAAGGCAACCAAGTGGTGGCAGGGCAGTGGTTCACACCCGCCAGTGAGCCAGAAGGCTGGATGAGCGAAGTGGACGCGACGCCTTCTAGCGACTCAGAAACTGTTCCCATTTCGGTGGAGGATGGTTTGGCTGAGCGTTTAGGTTTGGGTTTAGGGGACGAAATCACCTTCGCCGTAGGCAGCGACAGCATCAAAACGCGCATCGAAAGCCTGCGCAGCCTGAACTGGGACAGCTTTAACCCGAACTTCTTCGTGATCTTCCCGCCCGGCGTGCTGGAATCGTTCGGCCATAGCTTCATCACCGCTTTCCATCTGCCAGACGAAGAGCAGGGCTTGGTGCGCGAGCTGGTTAGCGACTTCCCCGGCGTCTCGCTGCTCAACGTAGATGCCATCCTAGGGCAGGTGCGCGATGTATTGACCCAAGTGACTCGCGCGGTAGAGCTTGTGCTAATTCTGGTGTTGTTGGCGGGCGTGAGTGTGCTCTACGCCGCGCTCACCGCCAGTCGCCCGGTACGCGCCCATGAAAGTGGCCTACTGCGGGTATTTGGTGCAGGCAACCGAATGATCTCCCGCGTGCAAGGGGCTGAATATGCCTTGCTCGGGTTTGCCAGCGGTCTGCTAGGGGCGGTGCTTGCAGAGCTCGCCATCGCCGCCCTCTATCTCTATTGGCTCGATTTAACCCCACGCCTGCACCTCGGCCTATGGCTCACGCTCCCCATTGGCGGCGCGCTGCTGATAGGTATCATCGGCCACGCGCTCTCCTACAGCCTACGACGCCAAGCCCCCGCCGCCAGCTTAGGGCTGCTAGGTGAAGCTTAATCTACAGCCTTGACATCCTCCCCTCCCTCAGCTTGCGCTGCCGTCTAGCGACGGAAAGGAAGGGGATTCCCAGGTTGTTACCTTCCTGGTTTCTGCTTCCAAGACGATTGCCCGAGGGAATGGCTTGGTTATCGCCGTAAAAGTCCCACA
>NZ_JBSXNH010000075.1:0-98326 GCF_056857535.1 Vreelandella sp. L-25 | reverse complement strand
TGGCTGCGCCATGCTCTGCTACGTGACGCCGAAAGAGCACTTGGGCCTGCCCAATAAAGATGACGTAAAAACCGGCATCATCACCTACAAGATTGCCGCCCACGCGGCGGATTTGGCCAAGGGCCATCCGGCGGCGCAGCGCCGTGATAACGCGCTCTCTAAAGCGCGCTTCGAGTTCCGCTGGGAAGACCAGTTCAACCTGGGCCTAGACCCGGATACCGCGCGGGAGTACCACGATGAAACCCTGCCGAAGGATTCCGCCAAGGTGGCGCATTTCTGCTCCATGTGCGGGCCGAAGTTCTGCTCCATGAAGATCAGCCAGGAAGTGCGCGACACCTACCGCGACCGCACCCCGGAAAACGCCGCTGAAGGCGATGCCGAAGCGGTGAAACGCGGAATGCAGGAGCAGGCGGAGAAGTTCCGCCGGGAAGGCAGCGAGCTGTACCAGGAGGTGTAGCCCTGTGACACCCCAACCGGAGCCATGGGCTCCGGTTGTCCCTTTTGCGCAACAAGCATCACTTTTTCTTCTTGTTCTTCTTGGCCCCTTCCTTGGCATCGCCTTTACCTTTTTGCAGTTCGCCTTTGGCTTGCTGGGCTTTGCCTTTGACTGCGGCTTTGCTGCTGCCGGTGGCCTTACCTGCGGCTTCTTTAGCTTTCCCGGCGGCTCTTTTCAGCGTAGTCCGTCGTTAAAAATCACCTCAACTACTTTTCGAGCAGGCGAGTAGGTTCCCAGCGGTTGAGCAGATAGTGCAGACAAATCATCACCGATAGCGTGCCGATCAGCGCTATGCTCATGGACGAAAAGCGATACAGCGCGCTGTAGACCAAGTCCTGCTGTGGCCCCAACGACTGGCCGAACAGAATGCCCATGGTGGTGAGCCCGCCAAACCCGATGCCGGAACCGCCGCCTTCCAAGATGTGCTCCCGCGCAAACAGCATCAAACCCAGCCAATAAAGCAGAATCACCAGCACAAAGTGGTGGCTTTGGGTGTAGAGCGCCAGCTGCATCACCAGCGCGAGGTTACAGCCCAAGAGCGTGCCCACCGCGCGCTTGGCCGCCGACACCTGCGCGCCAAAGTAGCCCAGCGTAAACAGAATCAAGATGGTGGCCATTTGCGCCGAGAGCGACCCGCGCAGATCGAGCACCTGAAACACTACGAACGAAAGCGTGGCGGTGATGCCGCCAATCAGGGTTTCATGGCGGATTTGCGCCGTCGATTTGCTGCCTCTGGGTGGCGGTTGGCGGGGTTCCCTATCGGGGAACAGGGTGTACATTAGCATGGCGATGAACACCGCCAGCACACTGGCCATGAGGTTGCTGGCCAACAGGTCGCTCAAATCCACACTGGGGTAGCTGGCAAAGTGCAGCAGTATGCTGAGCGTCAATACTCCGTTGGCACCAAACAGAAACAGCGGGCCTTTGGCCATTAAGTTGAAACGCAGCAAAAACAGCCCCAGCACTACCAGCGTCATCACCACGGGCATGTGTTTTAACAGCCCGACCACCAGGCTCACCTCCAGCACGTTGAGGCTCACGTTGGAGAGAAACTGGCGAATGATCGAGCCATTCAGCACCGGCACCAACCCCAGCAAGAACATCGGGAATACGGTAAAGAAGACGCCGTAATTCCAGCCCATCAATTGGCTGATGATGAACCCCAAGGTGCCGCCGCCCGCGACCCGCAGGCACTGGCGCAGTCCGTTTTGGCTAAGTCCGTTCTGGCTAAACCCATTCTGACTGAGCGCCGAGGAAGCGGGCACTGAGCGCGTAGCGGATGTTCCCGTACGCGCACTTGATTGAGTAGGCGATTTAGTAGACATAATGAAGCCAGCTCACGAGCCGAGCCTGCAGCCAGGCAAACGGCTTGGCCAGCGCGTGCTCGCCGGGCACTAGCTGCACCGTGGCCCGCGCGCCGCTGGGCGGAAGCTCGTCCAAAGGCTCGTCCAGCGTGATGTGAATACGCACCCGCTGGGCATCGCGCACCCAGCGGTCGGAGGTCGGAATGTCCACCAGCTGCCCGTCGGCCACTTGCTGCCCTTCCCGCACACCGGCATCGAACGCGCTCACGTGGCCTGCCAACAGTCGTCCCGGCAGCGCATCGAACACCACCGTTGCTTCGTCGCCTTCCTTCACGTGGCGCAAGCTTTTCTCGCGAAAATCGGCCACGACGTCGACACGGCTGGCCACCAGCGCCACGGCGGGCTGGCCGGCCTGTACGTAATCCCCCGGCTGTAGCTGCAGGTTGGTGACTTCGCCCGCCTCCCGCGCTCTTACCGTGGCACGGGCCACGTTTAACTCGGCTTGGGCGAGCGCATTGTCGGCCTGGCGCAGCCGCAGGTTGGCGTCGCCCTCTTCACCTAGCTGCACTTCTAGGCTATCGATTTGCGCGCGGGCAAACGTCACGGCAGCTTGGGCCGTATGCTCGGCGGCCACTTGCTGCTCGTACTGCTGGCGGGAGATGCCCTGCCGCCCTAACAACGCCTCAGCGCGGTGGCGCTCACCGCTGCGCTCTTCGAACGTGGCTTGAGCTGATGCCAGCGAGGCTCGCGCCGCCGCCAATTCGGCGGTTAGCCGAGCGTTCTCCTGCTCGGCCTGCTCGCGATTCAGCGCAGCCTGCTGGCGTGCCAGCTCGAACGGCGTCGTATCTAGCTGAAACAGCACATCGCCCGCGTTCACCCGCTGATGGTCCCGCACCACCACGTCTTTCACCGGCGCGCTGAGCTCCGGCGCAATACGCGTCACGGGCCGCATCGCGCGCGCTTCCGGAGTCATGGGCATAAAGCTATCGGCGAGTAAGAAATAGACGAACAGCACTACAAACGCCGCCAGGGCTATTTTCACCCAGCGGGTAAATCGTTGATCAGGGGTCATGGGTATTACTCGTTCACTGGCCCCCAAGCGGTCACGTGCACTCGGGGTAGCGTTAGATGGAATACCTTAGTCTAACAAATTTATTAGCACGCTAACAATAATCGTAAAAAAACCCCGCTGCCGAGTCTGTGCTCGGTCAGCGGGGTCCTATTCCCTTGATGAATAAGCGCTAAACGCTTGCCGTGTTAGAAGCGGTAGCGAAGGCCTACGCTCGCCGCATCGAAATCGTAGGCGGACTCGTCCAGGTAGCGCATGTAGTCGGCACCAATCGAGACGTTGTTAGCAATATCCATCTCGGCACCCGCGCCGTAAGAGAGACCACTTTCGCGATTATCGCTGATCTCGACCTCGGAGAAACCCGCTAAACCGTAAAGACGGAAGTTGGGCGCTACCGGGAGGATGCCTTTAGCATACGCACCCGCCAGATGGTCTAGATCGGCGCCGCGATCCGAACCGCCGGTGCCTAGGTGGCCCTCGAGGGCGAAATAATCGTTGAATTGGGCACCACCGCGCAGGCGTAGGCCGACATCGTCACGGGAGTCGCCACGGTCAGGGTTGAGGCTCCAAAACATGGCATCGCCACCCACGTATCCTTGTGGGTATTGGAAAGATTCTTGGGCTTGGGCGGATGCCGCAAACGCACCTGCACCTAACAGAAGCGCTGCAGAGGTCAGTGATAGTACGGTCATCTTCATGGGGATCACCTCAGTTAAAAAAACAGTGTTTCCTTACGCTTTCGAAGTGTGGCCTAGGCCCATGAAGAACGCAATTCACCTACTGGCACTTGCATCGAGTTTCCTTTTTTCTTGCGCTGTTGATGACGTTTTCTAACGCCCTTTGGAAAGGCTCAGTACGACGATGCCCCCAACCACCACCGCGCCGCCCACGAGTTGGCTAGGGCTGAGCATTTGGCCCAGTACCAGATAGGCTATCAACAGCGACGCCACCGGCTCGAAGTTCATCACTGGAGCGTTGCGGGCCATATCTAGCCGGGGCACGAAAATAAACAGAATCGAGAATCCACTACCGTACAGCAGCGCCAGTAGCGTTAACCCTATCCAGCCAGTACTGTTATCCGGCAGGCTCATACCGCCCGGCACCGCCCCTAAAAACCCACCAATAATCATGGCGATAAACACGGTTTGCATAGTCAGCAGGCTGCGCAGCGTGCTGCCTACCCCGGCCAAGCGATGCTCGGTCACCCACAGCGCACAGGCAAACGCGAACGCGGCAAACAGACCAAAGCCAATGCCTGCCAGCCACTCCGGCCCCATGGCATCGGCGTTGGCCACCCAGCTAGGAATATCCAGCACCACCAACAGGCCAATCAGAATGGTGCCCATAATCAAGCAACTGCGCAGCGATGGCCGAGGGCCGCCCAGCGCCCAACTAATCAGCGCCAGTTGAATAGGAAAGGTATTCACTAGCAGCAGCGCAATCACCACCGGCAAGCGCGCCACGGCGGAATATAAGCTGACACTTTGCAGCGTAATAAGAAGCCCCACCGCGAGCTGCCAGCGCCACGCTCCCGGAGGCAGCCAAAGGCGTTTTTTCTGAAGAATCACCAAGGAAAGCAGAATCAAGCAAGCCACGCCTGAGCGCATCAACACCGCTAAGAGCAATCCTGTGCCATTATCAAACGCCAGCCGAGCTGAGACGTGGTTAGCAGCGAACATCGTCGCCACCGTCATCATCAGCAGAATAGCGAGATGTCGGGGTAGCAGTGTGGGGCTTGAAATTGAGGACATAGGAACAAAACGGCTCACGATTGGTTATATAAGGAACAGGATGCCGACATTTTACATAGAAGGCTAACAAAATTCTTCGCTGATTTTCCGCGTCGCAGCATGTTAAACTAAAGTCTATTCCCTTAACTTCCTCATTACGTTACAAAGGTGGTTATGAACGCACCGGTGCTGGTCATTAACTGTGGCTCTTCTTCTATTAAATACGCTTTGATCGATG
Source organism: Vreelandella sp. L-25 (assembly GCF_056857535.1). Lineage (NCBI taxonomy): Bacteria > Pseudomonadati > Pseudomonadota > Gammaproteobacteria > Oceanospirillales > Halomonadaceae > Vreelandella > Vreelandella sp. L-25. The sequence goes on along the minus strand of NZ_JBSXNH010000075.1, from coordinate 93,489 downwards.
CGGACCCGCAGGCACCACGCTTGGCCGGGCTAGCGGAGCGCTTAGGCAGCAGCGACGCCCGCTTGAAAGGTAAAGACAGCGCCGGTGAAAGCTTTACCCAACCGCTGCCGAATGCTGACCACGCCGACGCCTTGAACGCCATTCTTCAGCGTTTGGAAGGTCGCGTACCGGGGGCCGTGGGCCACCGCATCGTTCATGGTGGCGAGCACTTCACCCAAGCAGCGCTGATCGATGACAGTGTGATCGAGGCCATCGAGACCACCGCTGCCTTAGCACCGCTGCATAACCCCACCAACCTAGCGGGCATTGCCGCGACTCGTAAGGTGTTTCCGGACCTGCCTCAGGTGGCCGTGTTCGATACGGCGTTCCACCAGACGCTGCCGCCCCGCGCCTATCGCTATGCACTGCCGGAAGCGCTGTATACCGAGCACGGCATTCGCCGCTACGGTTTCCACGGTACCAGCCACGCCTTTGTTAGCCAGCGCGCTGGCGAGCTGAGCAGCCGTGGCGCAGGCGGCTGGCTGACCGCCCACTTGGGCAACGGCTGCTCCACCAGCGCCGTGTGGAACAACCAGAGCCTGGATACCAGCATGGGCCTTACCCCGCTGGAAGGCCTGGTGATGGGCACTCGCAGCGGTGACGTCGACCCCGGCCTGCATGCGCATCTGCACCGCCAGTTAGGTTGGTCGCTAGATGAAATCGATAACGTACTGAACAAGCAGAGCGGCCTGCTGGGGCTTTCCGGCCTGACCAACGATATGCGCGAAGTAGAAGACCAAGCCATGGCCGGGCACCCTGGCGCCAAGTTGGCGCTGGACGTCTTCTGTTACCGCATTGCCAAATCCCTGGCGGCGCTGTCTTGTGCATTACCTAAGTTAGACGGCGTGATCTTCACTGGCGGTATTGGCGAAAACTCGCCTATCGTACGTCGTGAAGTGCTGGCGCTGCTGCCCCACTTCGGTTTCAGCATGGACGAAGCCGCCAACGAAGCGACCATTCGCGGCAAGGAAGGCAAATTGGACACCGCGAGCCATAACGGCCCTGAAGTGTGGGTGATCCCCACCGATGAAGAGGGCCGCATTGCCATGGAAACCCGCCACTGCGTGGAGACCCCTGAATGAATAGCTCCCCCGAGCAACCGCAAGCCATTCTATTGGTACCCACCAGCGTCGGTGCTGGCCTAACGTCTGCTTGCCTTGGTTTGATTCAAGCGCTCGACACCATCGGCTTGAAAGCCGGCTTTCTGAAGCCGTTCATGCAGAACGAGCTGAACGGCCCGGGCCTTGACCGCTCGACGGCGCTGGTCTCGCGGACGCTGAACCAGCGCCCGCCCTCGCCTATTTCCCAGGCACGCCTGGAGCGGCTGCTGCGCGACGACCAAACCGACGAGCTGATGGAAAACGTCATCGAGCTCTACGAGCAGGTGGTGCAGCAGGCCTACCGAGACGGCAGCGCGCTGGATCTGATCGTGGTGGAAGGCGTCGTGCCGACCCAGCACACCACCTACGCCACTCAAACCAATGTGCAGCTCGCTCATGCGCTGAACGCGCGGATCATTCTGGTGGGCTCCGGGGATCTCAACGAGCCCCAGACGCTGGCGGAAGAGCTGGATATGCACGCTCGAAGCTTTGGCGGCGTCAGCTCCAGCCGCACCTTGGGCGGCATTCTGATGCGCATGAAAAACCTGCCCTACGGTCAGGAGGATGACCTTTCGGCCGCGCCGGGCACCATCAAACCGCAGTTGGAAGAGCCGGTACTCAACGAACTGCGACGCTACTCCCCGGCGCTAGCCACCGACCGCTTCCACCTGATTGGCGTAGTGCCTTACAGCAAAACTCTGAGTGCCCCGCGCACGCTGGACGTGGCCCGGGCGCTGAATGCCAAGATGCTCAACGAAGGCGAAGCCGCCAGCCGCCGCGTGCTATCTACCAGCCTGTGCGCCCGAAGTGCGGCCAATGCGCTGCATATCTTCACCCCGGGCAGCTTGGTCGTGGCCTCCGGCGACCGTGACGATGTGGTGCTGGCCTCCGCGCTGGCCACCATGAACGGCACCCAGCTGGCGGGCGTTTTGCTCACCAACGGTTTCTTGCCCAACGAGGGCATGATCGAGATGTGCCGCCCAGCGCTGAAAACCGGCTTGCCGGTGCTGGCGGTAGAAACCGACAGCCTGACCACGGCCCAGAACCTCAGCCAGCTCAGCAGCGAAATTCCCATGGACGACTTCGAGCGCGCCGAGCAGGTGGCACGCTACGTGGCGGCACACATGGACCTGGAGTGGCTGAAAGCCAAACTGAGCCGTGGCTACCCCCGCCGCCTGTCGCCGTCGGCGTTCCGCCATCAGTTGGTGAAGCTGGCCCAGCAGGCCAAAAAGCGCATCGTGCTGCCGGAAGGCGACGAGCCGCGCACCATCGAGGCGGCAATCATCTGCCAGCGCCGTGGCATTGCCAACTGCGTGCTGTTGGGCAAACGGGAGGACATCGAAAGCGTGGCCCACCACCGTGGCCTCACGCTGCCCGATGCGCTGACCATTATTGACCCGGAAAGCACCCGCGCCCGCTACATCGGCCCGATGGTGGAGCGTCGTCGCGGCAAACTGAACGAGCTAACCGCTGAAGCACAGCTTCAGGATAACGTGGTGCTGGGTACCATGATGCTACAGCTGGATGAGGTGGACGGCCTGGTGTCGGGCGCGGTACACACCACCGCCAACACGGTTCGCCCGGCGTTTCAGCTGATCAAGACGGCCCCGGAGTACAACCAGGTGTCGTCGATCTTCTTCATGCTGCTGCCCGAGCAGGTGGTGGTGTACGGCGACTGCGCGGTGAACCCGGACCCGGATGCCGAAACCCTGGCGGAAATCGCCCTGCAGAGCGCGCGCTCTGCCGAGGCCTTCGGTATCGAGCCCCGGGTGGCGATGATCAGCTACTCCACCGGCGACTCCGGCACCGGCGCCGACGTGGATAAAGTCCGCGAAGCGACCCGCATCGCCAAGGAGCGCGCGCCGCACCTGGCTATCGACGGCCCGCTGCAGTACGACGCCGCCGCTATCGAGAGCGTGGGCAAGCAGAAAGCCCCCGACTCCCCCGTGGCGGGCAAGGCCACCGTGTTCGTGTTCCCCGACCTCAACACCGGCAACACGACCTACAAGGCCGTTCAGCGTAGCGCCCGGGTAGTCAGCGTGGGCCCGATGCTGCAAGGTTTGAACAAACCGGTGAACGACCTGTCCCGCGGTGCCCTGGTGGATGACATCGTCTACACCATCGCCCTCACCGCAATCCAGGCCAGCCAGCGGGAAAGCTAGGCACTCGCCGAGCCCTGTATACGTATCCGCTGAAAGCCGCGCTAAAAAGAACGCCCCGAACAGTTCACTGTTCGGGGCGTTTCAAGTTTTGCGTCAGGTTCAATCGTTGTTAGGCATTACACCCACATGGGCACCATGGCTTCCAGCACCATCACCAAACTCATCGCGGTGATCGTCAGAATAGAGACCCCAAACACTTTCCTGGCCCAACGAACATCGTCATCTAACCGATAACCGCGCAGTGCGAGGTAGAGCCAGTAGCCGCCCATGACCAGCGCCACACACAGATACCCCATCCCTGCCTGGCTGGCCAGGACCAGCGCCAGCGAGGCGGGAATGAACGCCACGATATAGCCCAGGATGTGATGCTTGGCCATTTTGATCCCGTGCACCACCGGCAGCACCGGAATTGATGCCCGCTGATAATCCGCATAGCGGAAAATCGCAATGGCATAGGAGTGCGGCATCTGCCACAGGCAGAAAATCACCAGCAGCATGAACGCGCCGCTGTCGAACTGCCCCGTGACCGCGCAGTAGCCCACTACCGGCGGCATCGCACCGGAGAGGCTGCCCACCAGCGTGCCGTACTCGGAATGGCGCTTCATATAGAGGCTATACACCCCCACGTAGACGCCCCAGCCGATTACCGCTAGCGCCACCGTTAAGCCGTTGGTACCCAGCGCCAAGCAGACCACACCGGCTACCCCCAACAGCGCTGAAATGCCCAGCGCCTGGGTGATTGAGATGCGCCCCTTGGCCAGAGGGCGATGGCGCGTACGCGCCATCAGTGCATCAATATCCCGGTCGATGACGTTGTTACAGGCGCAGCCCGAAGCAATCACCAGGGCAATGCCCATCATCACCGAGGCAAAGGTGACGACATCGAAGGTGCCGTGGGCGGCTAGAAAATAGCCCCCCAGCGTGGCGATCAAGTTACCGCCAATGATGCCCGGCTTGGTGAGCGCCAGCAGGTCTCGCCAGCGGCTCGGTGCCACGTTTAGCCGATCATCATGTTGAGATGCAGATGCTGCATGATCCATAACGAGCCCCCTACCACCAGGACGAGTATCGTCAGTGTGAAAACGAAGGACATCACGTTCCAGCCTTCGTCGGCTTTGGTATTCATATGCATAAACATGACCAGCTGGACCAAAATCTGCAGCACGGCTGTTATAGCGATGACCACCACCGTCGTGGCGGTGCTCAACGCACCGCTCATAACGACCGCGAACGGAATCACGGTTAGCACTAAAGATAGCAGAAGCCCCGTCACATACGATTTAACGCTGCCGTGGGAAGACGTTGAAGATGATGAATGACTCATGTCACAGCACTCCCATCAGATAAACGAACGAGAACACGCAGATCCACACGATGTCCAGGAAGTGCCAGAACAGGCTCAGGCACAGAATCCGCGGACGTGTCATCGGGGTGATGCCCATGGTCGAAAGCTGCACCAGCATCACTAGAATCCACACCAAACCAACGGTCACGTGGAGGCCGTGGGTGCCGACCAAGGTAAAGAAGGACGAGAGAAACGCGCTCTGATCAGGGCCGTAGCCCTGATGAATCAAGTGCTGAAACTCGTACACTTCCATACCGACGAACGCGGCACCGAGCAAGAAGGTGATCGCCAGCCACGCTTTTACTTGGCCGACGCGCTCGGCATTCATCGCCAGTACGCCCATGCCAAAGGTGAAACTACTGAACAGCAGCAGAAAGGTTTCCACCAGCACAAAGGGCAGCTCGAAAATATCTGCCGCCGTTGGCCCGGCGGCCGTGCCTTTCATCAGCACGGCGTAGGTAGCGAACAGTGACCCGAAGATCACCAGGTCACTCATCAAGTAGACCCAGAAGCCAAATACTTTCGTGCCGGTCGCGTCGTGGTGCTCATGGGGCTCGGACGCGGCGCCATGATGTAGGGTATCGGTGGCCATTACGCGCGTGCCTCCACATAGTTGGTCTGTTCACGGTCAGACGCTGCGCTGCTCGGCGCAGACGTTTTGCGCTTTTCATGCGCGCGCTCGATGCGCGCCACTTCGGCGGCGGGCACGTAGTAGTCGATATCTTCGTTGAATACACGGGCGATGAAACTGACGACGACGCCCAATGCACCCACGGCTGCCAGCCACCAGATATGCCACACCAGCGCAAAGCCTAGAATCAGCGCGAAGAAGCTGATGACCGGCCCCGCCACGGTGTTACGCGGCATGTGAATATCGGTGTAGGGCGCTTCGTCCAACTGCTCGTTACCCCGCTGCTTTTGCGACCAGAAGCTGTCGATGTCACCGACTTCCGGCAGGCGAGCAAAGTTGTAGAACGGCGCAGGAGAAGAGGTCGACCACTCCAGCGTGCGGCCATCCCAGGGGTCGCCGGTTAGATCTGCATTCAGCTTGCGGTCGCGGATACTGACCCAGAACTGAATGATGGTGCAGGCAATCCCCATCATGATGATCACGGCACCTACCCAGGCCAGAATCATCCAAGGTTGCCACTCAGGATTGGCGTAGGACTGCATACGGCGCACGGCACCGAAGAAGCTCAAGACATAGAGCGGCATGAACGCGACGTAAAAGCCAATGAACCAGCACCAGAACGAGCGCTTGCCCCACTTCTCGCTCAGCGTGAAGCCGAACGCTTTCGGGAACCAGTAGGTCAGGCCCGCCATCATGCCGAACACCACGCCGCCAATGATCACGTTGTGGAAGTGGGCAATGACGAACAGGCTGTTGTGCAGGACGAAGTTGGCTGCTGGCAGCGCCAGCATCACGCCGGTCATACCGCCTAGAGTAAAGGTGATGATGAACCCCAGGGTCCATAGCACTGGCGAGGTCAGCTCCAGGCTGCCGCGGAAGATGGTAAACAGCCAGTTGAACACCTTCACCCCGGTGGGGATGGCAATGATCATCGTCATGATGCCGAAGAAGGCATTGACGTTGGCCCCTGCACCCATGGTGAAGAAGTGGTGCAACCAGACGATGAACGACAGCAGCGTAATGGCCACCGTGGCCCAGACCATGGTTTTGTAACCAAACAGGCGCTTGCGGGCGAAGGTGGCGATGACTTCAGAGAACACGCCAAAGGCCGGCAGAATCAGAATGTACACTTCCGGGTGACCCCAGGCCCAAATGAGGTTGACGTACATCATCATGTTGCCGCCAAAGTCATTGGTGAAGAAGTGCATGCCGAAGTAGCGGTCAAGGGTTAGCAGCGCGATGGTCGCAGTCAGAATCGGGAACGAGGCAATAATCAGGACGTTGGCGCACAGCGACGTCCAGGTAAAAATCGGCATGCGAAACAGGGTCATGCCTTTGGTGCGCATTTTCAGAATGGTAACGAAGAAATTAATGCCGGTGAGCGTGGTGCCTATCCCGGATATTTGCAGTGCCCATATCCAGTAATCGACCCCCACCCCAGGGCTAAACTCTATCCCCGATAAAGGCGCATAAGCGAGCCAGCCGGTTTTGGCGAACTCCCCTACCACGAGGGAAATATTGACCAAAATCGCCGAGACAGCGAACAGCCAGAAACTCAGGTTATTCAAAAACGGGAAAGCAACGTCGCGGGCGCCGATTTGCAGCGGCACCACCAGGTTCATCAGGCCGATGACCATGGGCATCGCAACGAAGAAGATCATGATTACGCCGTGGGCGGTAAAGATCTGATCGTAGTGTTCAGGAGGGAGATAACCAGCAGCCCCACCGGCCGCCATGGCCAACTGGGTACGCATCATAATCGCATCGGCAAAGCCGCGAAGCAGCATCACCAAGGCCACCACAAAGTACATAATGCCGAGCTTTTTGTGGTCAACGGAGGTAAACCACTCGTTCCACAGCCAGCCCCACTTACGGTAATACGTCAATGCGCCAAGTAGCGCGGCACCCCCGATCGCCATAAAGGCAGCAACGACCATAATGATCGGTTCGTGATACGGAATTGCTTCTAACGTGAGTTTTCCAAACATGCTTAACCCCCCGCTTCAACGCTTGTGGGATGGCCGCCCATGGCGTGGTCATCACCTGCATGCTGATTGGTAACGTGGCCGATCGCGGCCTGCTGTTGAGAAGCGCTGGCGCTCTCTAGCTCGCTGGATTCACCGTGACTTTCGTGGGCATCGCTGATGGCATCACCGTGGCTTGCATGACCGCCGTGCCCGCTGCCGTCACCACCGTGGAAGCTGCTGACAACCGACTCATACAGCTCGGGCGTGACCGCCGAGAAGTACTCCACCGGGTGGTATTCACTCGGCTCTGCCAGGGCGTTGTAGCCTTCAGGGAAGGTAAGGGTGTCATCGGCTGCGCGCACGTTTTCCACCCAGGCATCGAATTCCGCCGGAGAGGTGACGTGGGCATCGAAGGTCATCCCAGAGAAGCCAGCGCCGCTGTAGTTGGTGGAACGGCCGGGGTAGACGCCCTCTTCGTCGGCAATCAGGTGAACGTCGTTATCCATGCCCGCCATGGCGTAAATCTGGCTGCCTAAACGTGGAATGAAGAACGCGTTCATTACCGAGCCAGAACTCACTCGGAAGCGCACTGGGGTATCTACCGGGAACGCCAGTTCATTGACGCTAGCAATGCCCTGTTCGGGATAGATGAACAGCCACTTCCAATCCAGCGCCACGGCTTGGATCTCCATGGGCGCCACGTCGCTCTCAAGCGGCTTGTGGGGGTCCAGGCTGTGGGAGGTTTTAAAGGTGAGGAACGCCAGAACGGCAATGATCAAGCAGGGAACGGTCCAAACGGCCGCTTCGATGGCATTGGAGTGCGCCCAGTCCGGCAGATACTTGGCAACGCGATTGCTGCGCCGATAGCGCCAGCCAAACAGCAGCGTCATCACAATCACCGGAATGACCACAATCAGCATCAGCCCAAAGGAGGTCAGAATCAGCGAGCGCTGCTCAACGCCAATCTGCCCCTTGGGATCCAGCAATGCAGAACTGCAGCCCGTTAACAGCAAGCACAATACGGCGAGCACAAAAGTGCCTCGCCTGCGCCAGTGGGTAGGTAGTTGCATGGTGTGATCTCATCAGAGAGTTGTCTAAAACAGCCCACTATCTAGCCGACTAAATAGCCAGCTAAGTAGCAAGCTAACTATCACCCCATACTTTTCCCAGAACAGTGAGCGCAACTGCGTTGCTCCGGGAAAAATATGCGCCACCTTATGGGGTTAGTGGCGAGCCTTGGCCGTGCACCTTGCGTGCATCAACTAAGACGAAAGTATTTTCTATTGATCTCGGTCAATCAGAAAGAGACGCTATGCCGCACCCTGCGCACCCGTTTGGGCACAGGGCACTGGGGAGTAGTGGCTGAGGAGTGGCTGTTGTTAGGCGAGCGAGATGCTCAGCGTGGACAGCGGGTGGCGCTCTAACAAGCCCGGGGCACGCTCGTCGTCGGTGACGACGATATCGAAATCCTCCAGCGAGGCAAAATAGGCAGGACGCACCACGCCGAACTTACTGGCATCGACAATCAAAAGCCGCTGCATCGCGGTGGCAATCGCCGCCTGTTTAGGCCCAACTTCATGAAAATGGAAGCAGCTCACGCCTCGCTCGCAATCCACCCCAGCAGCGGAAATCAGCGCTTTATTGATGCCCAAACGCTCGATGGCCGCGCCCATGCCGTCGCTGCCAAATGATTGGGAGGAAGCGTAGAACAGCCCGCCCAGCAGCACTAGGCGCACATTGGGCAGCGCTGCCACGGCGTTGGCAACGTTAAGGGCATAGGTGACCACCGTTAATTCATGAAAACGGCTTAGCTGGCTGAGCAGCGGAATCAGCGTAGAGCCGCAGTCGATAAACAGCGTGTCGCCCTCTTCTATAAAGCTGGCGGCCCGTTGGCAAAGGCGCTGTTTGACCTGATAGTGGCTCGATTGCTGCTCAGTAAGGTCGTATACCGGCGTCACGCCGGGGCAGCTTGCCATCACTAGCCGCCCACCCAGCAGGCTAATGGCTGAAGGTTGCGTTGAAAGATCCCGACGAATGGTCATTTCGGAGACTCCGCACAGCTCGGCGGCATCGCGAAGATGCAGTGTTCCCCCGCTAGCCAACGCTTCTTGCAACATCGCCATGCGCTGTGCGCTCCGGTCATTCATAGCAGGCATCTCCTTATGATGCATGTTGTTATCGATGTTAGACCCAACTGGGCTACCTATGCTGCGTCAGCCCCTTACTGATTTCCACTGCGACACAGCGTTAGACTCCGCCATGATGCGCTTATCACATTTAAACAGCGTTGATGTGACAATGCTTGCAAATCAACGTTAAAAAAATAACACTCAATGTTATAATTTTAACATTACGCCAGCCTACACGACCCACAACGTCGGTACGCCAGTTGCTCTGGTACCGTATTATAACCCTGTTGAGGCTTCCATGACTGCTTTATCCCACTCTCGTTCTTCTTCGTTCGTCACGCTTGGCGCTGGCGTTTTACTGACAAGTGCTGCCTTGGCAACTCCAGCGTTTGCCGACGATGCCGAGCCGCACACCCTTGACCGCCTTTGGTCGTTTGCCAACGTCTCAGTCAACTATCTCGACTGGTCGAACGGCACCGAAGCGCGCACTGCTAGCAACGCAGCGAAAAGCGACTTTACGTATGTTGAAATCGAAGGCGGCGTTGGCTTTAGCTGGGGCGAATTTTACGGCTTCTTCGATTTCGAGAACCCCACTAACGATCAGTTCGACCAAGCCAGTGGCGGTAAAGACAACTTCCGTACCTCCGGCCAAGTGACCTCGCACATCTACCTGGGTGACAGCCCACTTTCGCTGTACGCCCACCTGTACGATTTCCGCGACTACGGCTATGAACTTCGCGAGCAAGACCAAATTCTGGGTCTTGGCTACCGCACCACGTTCGATAACGGCCTATGGTTCAAACCGTTCATCGGCGCCGCGCGGGTACAGAGCAATAGCTACACTGGCATGAACGGCTTTATGGCTGGCTGGGTCGCGGGCTACGACTTCACCGCTCTGAACCAAAACTTCAGCGTGACCAACTGGCACGAGCAGACCTTCGGCCGTGATGACGAGTACCTGACCCAGAACTACGTGGGCGATAAAGCAGGCAGCGTAGGTACCAACGGCGCACTGAGCCTGTGGTGGCACCCGTCTGATCTGATCACCACGGGCGTGCAGTACCGCTACTCAGAGAATAAACTGGGTACCCCGGACGCTTACCAAAATGCGATGATCTACTCAGTTAAGTTGAACTTGCTGTAATCGCTCCCACACCTCACGATCCGAAGGTACTCCCATGACCCTCATCATGAGCTTGGTTGGTATGGTCACCCTGGTGGCCATCGCCCTAATCTTCTCTTATGACCGCAAGTCGATTCGGCTGCGCACCGTACTGGGTGCTTTTGCTATCCAGGCCGGTATCGGTGCATTCGTGCTCTACGTGCCGTTCGGCCAGGCGGTGCTGCAAACCATTTCTGCCGGTGTTAGCCAGGTACTGGTGTTTGCTAACGACGGTATCGGCTTCCTGTTTGGCGGCCTAGCCGATGTGGAAAACGTCGGCTTTGTCTTTGCTATCAAAGTACTGCCGGTCATCATCTTCTTCTCGTCGCTGATTGCCGTGCTCTACTACCTAGGCATCATGCAGTGGGTCATTCGGATTCTGGGCGGCGCACTGCAAAAAGCACTGGGCACCTCGCGCACCGAATCGCTCTCTGCGACTGCGAACATCTTTGTCGGCCAAACCGAAGCACCGCTGGTGGTGCGTCCGTTTATTGCTCGCATGACGCCTTCGCAGCTATTTGCGGTGATGTGTGGTGGCTTAGCCTCGGTAGCCGGTTCCGTTCTAGCAGGCTACGCAGCGCTGGGCATTCCCATGGAGTATCTGGTGGCGGCCTCGTTCATGGCGGCGCCTGGCGGCCTGCTGTTCGCCAAGCTGATCATGCCGGAAACCCAGAACGTGGAAGATAGCGACAGCGTTTCCAAGGTCGATGAAGAGCTGAAAGAGCAGGACGACAAGCCTACCAACGTACTGGATGCCGCGGCGTCCGGCGCGACCTCCGGCCTGATGCTGGCGGCCAACGTGGGTGCCATGCTGCTGGCGTTCATCGGCTTGATCGCGCTGATCAACGGCATTTTAGGCGGCGTTGGCGGCTGGTTCGGCTTTGAATCGCTGAGCCTCGAGCTGATTCTCGGCTGGCTGTTTGCGCCGCTGGCGTTCCTGCTCGGCGTGCCCTGGGAAGAGGCAACCCTGGCGGGTTCATTTATCGGCCAGAAGCTGGTGGTCAACGAGTTCGTGGCCTACATCAACCTGGCCCCCTATATCGATGGGGAACAGGTGGTGGCGGCAACGGGTCAGATGATGACCCCGCACACCATGGCGATTCTCTCCTTTGCGCTATGTGGCTTTGCCAACCTGTCGTCCATTGCGATTCTGCTGGGCGGCCTGGGTAGCATTGCGCCCACGCGCCGCAAAGAGATTGCCCGCTTCGGTGTGAAAGCCGTATTGGCCGGTACGCTCTCTAACTTGATGTCGGCATCCATTGCTGGCTTCTTTATTGCGCTTGGCAACCTGACGGCTTAACGCAGCGAGCACCACACCATTCAACGGGCGCTGCTATGTTTTCGCAGTGCCCGTTTTGTCTTTTATCGATTTGCGAGAATTTCATGAACGCGACTGCCTTCCCCCAGCTCACTCAAGCCCAACTCACCCAAGCCGCTCGCCAAGCGTTGACGCTGATGGATTTGACCAGCCTGAACGACAGCGACACCGACAGCGTGATCGAAGCGCTGTGCCAGCAGGTGAAGACGCCGTTCGGCAACCCGGCGGCGGTGTGCGTTTATCCGCAGTTCATCGTCACCGCTGCCCGCGCGCTCAGCGCCCACAAGCTGGAGAGCCAAGTCAAGATCGCCACGGTCACCAACTTCCCCCACGGCGGCGACGATATCATGGGCGCTGCCCGTGAAACCCGCGAAGCCGTGGCGTCTGGCGCTCACGAAGTCGACGTGGTGTTTCCTTACCGTGCGCTGATGGCAGGCGATGAAGAGACCGGCCGCGAGCTGGTAGAAATGTGTAAAGCCGCCTGCGGCGGACAAGCCCAGCTAAAAGTCATCATCGAATCTGGCGAACTCAAAGAGCCTGCGCTTATCCAACGCGCTAGCGAGCTGGCCATCGAAGGTGGCGCGGACTTTATCAAAACTTCCACCGGTAAAGTACCGGTCAACGCTACCCTGGAAGCCGCCGAGATCATGCTAAAAGCCATCAAAGCCAGCGGTAAAAATGTCGGTTTCAAAGCCGCTGGTGGCGTTCGCACCGCCGAAGAAGCGGCCCAGTACCTGGCGCTGGCTGCCGACATCATGGGCCCGCAGTGGGTGACGCCCGAGTACTTCCGGTTCGGTGCATCCAGCCTACTGACGAACCTACTGAACACGCTAAACGGCAATGCCGATGCCGCGACCAATGGAGGCTACTAAATGTCGTCAAACGCATCTCACCACGCCCTGCTCCCCCAAGAACTGATTCGCCTGAAGCGCGACGGCCAGCCGCTTCCCGCTGAAGAGATCAAAGCCTTCGTACAGGGCATCGCCGACGACCGCATCAGCGACGCGCAGATTGGCGCCTTCACCATGTCGGTGTTTTTAAACGGCATGAGCCGCGAAGAAGTCGTGGCATTGACCACCGCGACGCGCGATTCTGGCCACGTCATGCAGTGGGATTCCCTCAACCTGCCCGGCCCGATTGTGGACAAGCACTCCACCGGCGGCGTGGGCGATCTGGTATCGCTGGTGCTCGGCCCCTGGGTCGCTGCCTGCGGCGCGTTCGTGCCGATGATTTCTGGCCGTGGCCTGGGCCACACCGGCGGCACGCTGGACAAGCTGGAATCAATCCCCGGCTACGACCCCTACCCCGCGCCCGAGCGCTTCAGCGATGTCGTAAAATCCACCGGTGTGGCGATTATCGGCCAAACCGGCAACCTCGCCCCGGCGGATAAGCGCATCTACGGCGTGCGCGACGTGACCGCCACCGTGGAATCTATTCCGCTGATCACCGCGTCTATTTTGGGCAAGAAGCTGGCCTCTGGCCTGGATGCCCTGGTGATGGACGTTAAAGTGGGCAGCGGCGCATTTATGCCCACCCCGGAAAAATCCCGCGAGCTAGCGAAAAGTATCGCCAACGTAGCCACTCAAGCGGGCACGCCCACCACTGCGCTGCTCACCGATATGAGCCAACCGCTGGCCCCCTGTGCCGGTAACGCGGTAGAGATCGTCGAAACCCTGGCGCTACTGCGCGGCGAGCGCGCCAACAGCCGCGTGATGCAAGTCACCCGCGAACTCGCCGTTGAGATGTTGATTGCGGGCAAGCTGGTGGCTAACCGCGAAGAAGCCCTCACCAAGCTCGATAAAGCGCTCACCTCTGGCGCGGCGGCGGAAGTCTTCGCCCGCATGGTGCGCGAACTAGGCGGCCCCGCCGACTTTATGGAGCGCTCGGACAGCTACCTGGCCACCGCCCCGGTGATTCAAGCGGTGTACCCCGAACAGAGCGGCATCGTGCAGCGCTTCGATACCCGCGCCGTAGGTATGAGCGTGGTGGAACTGGGCGGCGGTCGCCTGCGTAACGACGCCAGCGTCGACCACAGCGTCGGGTTTAGCGATATCGTCGAAATCGGCGACAGCGTGGATAGCCAGCGCCCGCTGGCCATCGTTCACGCCCGCACCGAAGAGGCCGCCGCCCTCGCCGCCGCCCAGCTACGTGCGGCGGTCACCATCGGTGACGCTGAAGCCACCGCCGACACACTGCTGCAAGAGACCTTCCGAGGAGAAGCCTAATGCGCCGTGCCATTGTTTTAGTACTCGACTCTTTTGGAATCGGTAGCGCGCCGGACGCCGACAAATTCGGTGACCAGGGGGCTGACACCCTGGGCCACATCGCCGCCGCCTGCGCGCGCGGCGAGGCCGATACCGCCGAGCGCTCCGGTCCGCTGAAGCTCCCCAATATGGCCGCGCTCGGCCTGTTCCACGCCCACCGGGATGCCACCGGTAGCGTGGCGGAAGGCGTCAGCCTGCCCGAGCAGTTGAACGGCGCTTACGCCCACGCCAAAGAGATCTCCAGCGGGAAAGACACCCCGTCCGGCCACTGGGAAATTGCCGGTGTGCCGGTGCGCTTTGACTGGGGCTACTTTCTCGACAAAACCAACAGTTTTCCCCAAGCGCTGCTGGATAGCATCGTTCAAGAAGCCGACCTGCCCGGCGTAATCGGCAACTGCCACGCCTCGGGCACCGAAATCATTGCCTGCCTGGGCGAAGAGCATATCGCCACCGGCAAGCCGATTGTGTATACCTCCGCAGACTCCGTGTTCCAGATTGCCGCCCACGAAGAGCACTTTGGCCTAGAGCGTCTCTATGCCCTGTGCGAAACCGTGCGCGAGCTGCTGGAGCCCTACAACATTGGCCGCGTCATCGCCCGCCCGTTTATCGGCGACGACCGCGAAAGCTTTGCCCGCACCGGCAATCGCCGCGACTACAGCGTTGAGCCGCCGACCCCCACCGTGCTGCAAAAGCTGGCTGAAGCCGGCGGTGAAGTGGTGTCGATTGGCAAGATCGCCGACATCTACGCCCACTGCGGCATTACCCACAAGGTCAAAGCCAGCGGCCACGACGCGCTGATGGAGGCCACCCTGGCGGAAGTGGCGCGCACCGCCAACGAAACCAGTGACCGCCCGACCATGATCATGACCAACTTCGTCGATTTCGATTCGGTCTATGGCCACCGCCGGGACGTTCCGGGCTACGCCGCTGCGCTGGAGCACTTCGATGCCCGCCTGCCGGAGCTGCTTGCCGCCCTTAACGACGACGACCTGCTGCTGCTCACCGCCGACCACGGCTGCGACCCTAGTTGGGAAGGCACCGAGCACACCCGCGAATACGTGCCGATCATGGTGCGCGGCGCAGGCTTCGCCCCCGGCCCGCTGGGCGAGCGCGGCACCTTTGCCGACATTGGCCAAACCCTGGCGGATTTCTTTGCCGTCGACGCCATGGCCGATGGCGAGAGCTTTTTACCGAACGCGGCATAAAAGCCGACAACCCCATTAGCACGCTGATGTGCACGGCCTGAATGCCACTGATTGGGTTATTCAGGCCAAACATTTTTTAGAGAGGAGTGTTCCATGGCTACCCCACATATCAATGCCGAGAAGGGCGATTTCGCCGATACTGTACTGATGCCCGGCGACCCGCTGCGCGCCAAGTACATCGCAGATACCTACCTGGAGAACGTGCGCCAAGTAAACGACGTGCGCAGCATGTTCGGCTACACCGGCACCTACAAAGGCCGCGAGATTTCCGTAATGGGCCACGGTATGGGCATCCCCTCCGTCTCCATTTACGCCAAAGAGCTGATTACCGATTACGGCGTGAAGTCGATCATTCGCGTGGGCTCCTGCGGCGCGGTACGTGACGATGTCAACGTGCGCGACGTGGTGATCGGGCTGGGTGCCAGCACCGACTCCAAAGTGAACCGCATGCGCTTCAATGACCACGACCTGGCCGCCATTGCCGACTTCGAGCTGGCCAGCCACGCCGTGGCGGCCGCCAAAGCGCAGAACGTCGCCGTGAAAGTCGGCAACATCTTCTCGGCGGACCTGTTCTACAACCCGCAAACCGATATGGCCGAGCTGATGAAGCGCTACGGCATCCTCGGCGTCGAGATGGAAGCCGCTGGCCTGTACGGCGTGGCAGCTGAGTTCGGTGCCCGCGCACTGACCATCTGCACCGTGTCTGACCACATTCTGAAAGGCGACTCGCTCTCCAGCGCCGACCGTCAAACCACCTTCAACGACATGATGGTGATTGCGCTCGACACCGTTCTACGCGACGACGCTGCCAGCGCTTAACCGCTTGGAATCAAGCGCCCACTGAGAGGATAACGCCATGAGCCAAGCGGATCAGGCCCTGGTAGACACGCTGTTGACCACCCTGGGCAACGCCTACGCGCCCTACTCCAACCACCCGGTTGCAGCGGTCATGGAGTGCCCGGATGGTCAGCAGTTTGCCGGTAGTAACGTGGAAGTGGCCCACTACAAAGGGCTATGCGCCGAAGCCTCGGCCATTTCCGCCATGATTACCGCTGGCCAGCGCGAGCTTGCCAAGGTATACGTCATGGGCCCTGGCGAGCATCTCTGCACGCCCTGCGGCGACTGCCGCCAGCGCATTCGCGAGTTCGCCACCCCCAGCACGCAAATCATGGTGCTCTCCAAGCAGGGTGAGGTGCTAAAAACCTACACCATGGACAGCCTGCTGCCCGATGCCTTTGGGCCGGAGCAGCTGCCGGGGCGTTAGAAGGCCATGATTTACGTTATGAGCGCAGGCCAGACAAGGCGAAATTAACCGAAAAAGCGGAGTTTACAGATAGTAAATGAGCATTTTGAGGTTAATTTCAACGCAGTATGGACAAGCGTAATAGTAAATCGGGGTCTTCTTAGCTCGTTTCTCGCAACACAAGCGCCACCGGCAGCGACACGTGCCGGGGCGCTTTTCCCGCCAGCGCTTCGCTCAACAGCTCGACACTCATCGCCGCAATGGCCGCAATATCCTGGCGCACGGTGGTTAAGCCTGTAGCTAAGGTAGGCAGGTCGTCAAAGCCGGTAACGGCCACGTCTTCGGGCACACGAATATCGCGATCTTCCAGCGCGGCGACACAGCCGAGCGCCAGCTCGTCGGTAGCGCAGACCAGCGCATCGAACGGTAGTGGATCGTCGTAGTTGAGAATACGGTTAAGGTAGCGGTAGCTAGTGAGCGAGTCGGACGTAAACCGATAGGGCAGGCTGAGTAGCTGCTCGCTAAGCGCTGCCTCTGCCATCGCTTGCTGGTAACCGGAAAGGCGGCTGTGGGGGCGCGGTACGTCCAACTCTCCGCCCACAAAGGCAATCCGCGTTCGCCCTTGTTGAATCAGATGCTGAGTGATCTGGTATAGCCCGGAGACATCGTCCGGAGCCACCGAAAAGCCTTCCCCCGCATTGCCAATGCGTACAAACGGTATGTCCGCCGCGCGCAGCACGCCTGGGCGCTCGTCTTCACCCGTTTCCCCTAGCAAAATCGCCGCGCCCGCCCGTTCGGGCAGCTCATGGGTTTGGTCGTGGTGGAAAAAGATCGGCACCATGCCCTGCTGGTGCAGCGCGACGGTCAGGTGCTGGTAGAGCAGAATATAGTAAGGGCGCAGCTCGATATCTTGCCGCCCAAGGGAGATTCCTACGACGGCGGCTTTGCCGCTGATGAGCTGCCGCGCCGCCGCGCTGGGCTGATAGGCCACTTCGCGGCTGATGGTGAGGATTTTGTCGCGCAGCGCGTCGCTGATCCCTGGCTTGCCATTGAGTGCCCGGCTTACCGAGGCAATCGAGACCTCGGCACGCCGGGCGATTTCACGAATGGTGGCGGTTTGCGCGCTCGGTTTGTTCTGTTTCATGCCATGCCTCAGCCAGTCGGGCCCTGATTGTACAAAAAGCGGGGCCGAAAATCGCTGAATGCACGGACGCTAATGCCGCTTGCGCTACCAGCCACGCCGCCCCAATCGCGCCAGCTCGCTATCCAACTGCTGCACCGCCTGCTCCGGCGTGACGCTGCCAGACAGCGCGTCGTGCACGCGGTTGAAGATCGCGTTGGAGACCCGCGGGTAGGCATCGCCGGTGACGCTGGCCGGGCGCGGCACGCCGTTCATCACCGTCTCATATAGCTCGCCGATAAACGGCTGCGCGGCCAGCACGTCTTCATCCTCATAGAGCGCTGGGCGCGTGGGGTTGCGGCCAAACTCGATGGCGTGGGCTTTTTGCTGCGCTTCAGCGGTGAGATAAGCCACCAGGTCAGCGGACGCCTGCGGCTCATCCGAATAGCGGGACACCGCCCAATTCCAGCCGCCCAGCGTCGCGACGGACTCGCCCTCTGGCCCGCTGGGCAGCGGCGCTACGCTGAACTTGTTCTGGATCGGCGTGCCGTCCGCTTGGCCCAGCGACCACACGTAGGGCCAGTTGCGCATAAACACCGCGTTGCCCGCCTGGAAAACGCCGCGAGCCTGCTCTTCCATGTAGTTACGCACACCTTCTGGACTGATATCCCCCACCCAAGAAGCCGCTAACGCTAGGGCTTCCACCGCCTGGGGATTGTTCACCGTGACCTGCCCCTCGGCATCCACAAAGGTACCGCCGCCGTAGCTCGCCACCCACTCCAGCGCGTTGGTGGTCAGTCCCTCGTAGGCACGCCCTTGAAAGACGAAACCATGCATGCGCTCGTTACCCGCTTCCCGCTCGGCGTTTTGAATGCGCCGGGCAGTGTCGGTCAGCGCTTGCCACGTCTGCGGCACGTCAGCGCCGTACTGCTCGAGCAGATCATGACGGTAGTAGAGCAGTCCAGCATCGGTAAACCAGGGCAGCGCGACCAGCTTGCCCTGCACGGTGTTGTTCTCCATCAGCGAGGGAATAAATCCTTCTGCTGCGCCTTCCGGCAGGTAATCGTGCAAATCCACCAAGTGCTCTGCCAGCAGGCCCGGCCAGACGATATCCACCATCAGCACATCAACATCTTGGGATTGGCTGCCCAACAGCTGTTGATAAAGCGAAAGCTTTTCCGTAGGCGAGGCTGGCGTGGTGACGATATTGACCTGATGGCCGTTGGCCTCGGCCCAGCGCTGGGCAAGCGCCGGGCAGAAATCCGCCGCCCCGCCATCGCCACAGGCCACGGTGATCTCGGCGGCCAGAGCAGGCAGTGCCACAGGCAGTAACGTCATCAGCAGCAACGGTGTTTTCAATGTTGAGCGCATCGTGGAATCCTCATCTTGTTATTGGGTGTCTTGCGGTCAGAGATGCTCGATGAAATCTGCTGATCAACTGGCAATTGCCAGGCTGCGGTCCTCCAGGCTGGAAACGAAACAGGCGTCCAGCACGGTTTGAATGGCCGCACCGCGAGCAAAATCGGGCTGGTCGTTCTCCCCCGTGCGAATGCTCTCGATAAAGCGCTGATAAATGCTGGGCGTGGGCGGCGCCTTGACCGTGCTCCAGCGGGCAGGATGCACATCGTCGTTCAGGCACACCTGTACCTCGTCTTTGGAGGCATCCAGATCCACGCGGATGGCGCCTTTATCACCGTGAACGCTCAGCGTTAACGAGTTGTGGTGGCCGGTGGCCCAGCGGGTCGCCTGGATGGTGCCCATGGCACCGTTAGCAAAACGTACGCGCATCAGCGCCGTGTCGTTGGCGTCCAGCACGTAGTCGCCAATGCGGTTATCCGGCGCTTTATCGAAGCAGGTCAGCTCGCAGTTCACCCGAGTGATATCGCCCACCGGGAAGCTGGCGAAATCGACGATATGCACGCCCACATCGCCTAGCACCCCTTTGCTGCCGTGGGCTTCCGAGAGCCGCCATAGCCATTGGCTCTCTTGGTCCCAGCGGCCCCAGGCGTTGCTGACCAGCCAGCTTTGGCGGTAGCTGGCGTCCACATGGCGCACGGTGCCAATGGCGCCGCCGGTGACGAGCGCGCGGGCGTGCTGAATGGCAGGGGCGTCCCGGTAGCTCAAGTTGACCATGTTGATGACGTTGGCGGCCTGGGCGGCGGCGGCCATCTCATGGGCATCCTCGGCGTTGGTAGCCAGGGGCTTTTCGCACAGGATATGTTTGCCCGCCGCAATGGCGGCCAGCGACGTGGCCTTGTGCACGCCATCCGGAGTGACATTGCTCACCGCGTGGATATCGTCCCGGGCCAGCATGTCGTCCAGCGACTGGTAAACATCGGCAATGCCATGGCGCTCGGCGAAGGCCTGGGCCTTGGGGAAATCACGGTCGCA
Organism: Vreelandella sp. L-25; assembly: GCF_056857535.1. Classification (NCBI taxonomy): domain Bacteria; kingdom Pseudomonadati; phylum Pseudomonadota; class Gammaproteobacteria; order Oceanospirillales; family Halomonadaceae; genus Vreelandella; species Vreelandella sp. L-25. The sequence continues at coordinate 73,413 of NZ_JBSXNH010000075.1, read as the reverse complement.
TACGGCAACCACTTCGACACCTTCGAGTCGGCCATAGTGCTTGGCGTGCTCGCCCGCCATGCTGCCCGCGCCAATAATCGCGATACGGATCATTTGAACCCCTCCTCACCGGGTTTGTGCAGGCTTTCGCCCTTGATCTCGACCGGGTTGGGCGCCTGGTCGGCGGGGACGTTGGGGCAGCTGTCGATCCACCGGGAGCCTTCCGGCTGCGCCCAGACCACGGCATTTTTGAGCACCCGCTTGACCTGCTCGTCGTAGTAGATCGGGTAGGTTTCGTGGCCGGGGCGGAAGTAGAAAACCTTGCCGTTGCCACGCTTGTAGGTCAGGCCGGAGCGGAACACTTCGCCGCCTTCGAAGGCACTGATGAAAATCACTTCGTCCGGGTTGGGTACCGCAAAGGGTTCGCCGTACATTTCGGTATGGGGCAGTTCAATGTAATCGCCGAGCCCTTGCACGATGGGGTGGCCAGGATTCACTACCCAGAGCCGCTCACGCTCGCCGGCTTCTCGCCATTTCAGCGAGCAGGTGGTGCCCATCAGCCGTTTGAAGATTTTCGAGTAGTGGCCGGAGTGCAGCACAATCAAGCCCATGCCCTGCAGCACGCGTTTTTGCACCCGGTCAACGGTCTCTTCCAGCACGTCGCCGTGGGCGGCGTGGCCCCACCACAGCAGCACATCGGTATTCTCCAACGTCTCTTCGCTGAGCCCTTGTTCTGGGTCTTGCAGCGTGACGGCGGTAGCGGACAGCGCCTCTGACTCATTCAAACCGTCGGCGATGCACTGGTGCATCCCGGTAGGATAAATGCGCGCTACCACCTCGTTGGTTTGCTCGTGGACGTTCTCGCCCCACACGGTGATTCGCAGTGTCATCGCTCTCTCCCAAGCGTGTTCGTGTATGACTTCACCAGCCGTTTCGACCGGCGCCTGGGCAAAAAGTAAACGTTTACGCGATTAGAGTAAACGTTTACTTATTAGCTTTTAGTCGCATCTTCAATGTCGTGCCACAGAGATTATTTATCGGTGTTTTCCGCCACGCGTTCTACATCCACGATGCCCGAGCGGCTGACCACGACCTTCCAACGAGCAAGATAGGGCGTGTCCTCGCTGCCGGTTTCACGTATCACTAGGTTGAATAGATGACGCCGCTCCACACTCTCGCGCACCACCTGACCATCTTTGAGCCGGTAGATGTGATGTTTCTCTTTGCTCATTAGGCGGGTCAGCATCGAGAGGTCGATATGCAGCGTTTCGCGGGTGTGTTCATAACCACTGAGAAAGCGCGTTGGCGACATGCGCGAGCTGGAGCGATAGTGCATCACCACCTCGTCACGCTGGGCCACGGTGCGCCGCCGCATCTGCTGAATATCGTCATCCAGAGCGGAATAGCGCTTGTAGTCGAACCACTCAAGTTGCCGCCCTACCAGGGCGTTGCGGGTGGGGTCGATGTATTGGCGACGCCATTTGGGGCGGCCACGGCGTAGCCAGCGCCATAGCGTGTTACGCAGGTCATCTTTGAAGACTTCCCGCAGCGCATAGAGCAGCGCCATGGCCAGCACAAACAGTGCGGTAATATCCCCCAAGGCGTTGCGTAGCTGCAGAACACCCAGCGACACAAACGCCATCACCACCGCCGTGGCCAGCGCTTTGACCGCCTTTTGTTCGCCGCTACCCAGCTCCAGGGTACGCTGCTTGAGGGTGATCGGTTGCTCAATCAAGAGCCGCAGCAGGCGCATTTTATTCGACATGCGAGTCGGATCTTCCATGACCCGTTCGGCGTTGTACTCCTGGGCCTGACGGTACTCCCCTTCGCGCTGGCAAATGGTAATAAAGCGCCGCTTGATATCACTAAACGGCCCGCCCCGTGGCATATGCGCGACTAGAGCTAATAGCTGCTGCTCGGTGAACCAGGAGAGGTAGTTGTCGATATTGGCAAAGTATTTATAAAGACGCTCGTCGCTGGGCGGGTTGCGCCGCAGGCGTTTGAGAATGCCGTCACTCAGGTCACTCATTTCCGCGAGCCGTTCGGTCAGTGCGTTGGCCTTCTCATTCCAGGCGTCTGGCTCATCGGTTGGCTCGCGACGCAGCTTACGGGCGTCAGCCAGCAAGGCTTGGGTGGTGCGCTCCAAGGCCCCCACGTATTGATAGGCGTAAAGGCTGAGGCTCAAGCGGTAAGAGTCGCTACCCAACTGGTTACGGCTAGCCAATCGGCTATGCACCAGCGGCAAGTGATACTCGTCGCTGTAGTAAGTGCGCGAGACACTGATCGCACCATGATAAAATGCCTCTTCGGAAATGACGTGAGTGCTCAACCCAAGCTCTTTGGGCACGAACAAATACACATCGAGCGTATGCGAGGTTTCTTCTTTTAGCCGCCGCGATAGGCGCAGTTGGAAGCTATTTTTACGCTCAACGTTGATCACCTCACGAATCTCCTACTTCATTGCCAAACACGATGATATACCATGGTGAGCTCGCCATAGTGGTCTGCTAAACAGAGGCTACGGTTTACTACTTCGCCTTGGAGCTAGGGAATGTCCACCGCCCGTTTTTCACCCTTTGAGCTGCTGCTGCTCAAAAGCCGCAGCCAAGTGGATACGGCCACACTACTACTGCTGGGCTGGGTGCTGGTGCACCGCCAGCACGTCTCGGAAGGCCAGCGGCGTCGCCGCTTGGCCCAGGTGACATCGCAGTTTCGCCACGGACACGAACTGGGGCCGGTGATGAGTATTGCCCACAGCCAAGACCTGCACGCCATTCAGCTGGCCGCCGAGGTGGTACGCAAAGAGTGTTCTAAAGAGCGTAGCCTGAGTGTGATGCACCAAGCGATTACCGTGGCCACGGACGACGGCGATATCTCGCTTGCCAACCATTATATCCTGCGTTTTTTAGCCGATTTGCTAAACGTAGCGCCGGCCACCTTGGGCACGCTTTTTCAAGAGCTGACCGGCCAGCCCTTGCGCCCACCAGAAGACCCAAGCCGCGACGCCTATTGGCAAACCCACGACCCGGCTTATTACGCCCAGAAGGCGCAAGAAGAGGCCGACGCCGCCCAACGCGAGAAGGCATCGCAAGAACAGGCTGAACAGCAGCAGCGGGCCAAAGCCGATAAACAGCAGGAAAAGAAGCAGAAGCAGCAGGAAAAAAAGCAGCAAAAAGAGGACGCCCGCCGTGCCAAAGCGCGGGCGGAGCAGTCCAGCGCCGAACAGGCCCGAGCCGAACAAGCGCGTCAGGAGCGAGCACGCCAGGAACAGGCGCGACAAGAGGAGTCACGACGACGCCAGCAACGTAGCAGCCCACCGCCTCCCGATCGCACTACCCGCGCCCTGGCCGTGCTGGGGTTAACCCCCGGTGCCAGCAAAGCTGACGTGCGCCGGGCATATCGGCGCATGGCTCAGCTACACCACCCGGACCGCTTCTACTCCGAGAGCAAGCACCAGGTCGCTCTGGCGTCGGCGCGTTTTCAACGCATCAAAAATGCCTATGATTATTTGATGCAAACCTACTAATCACTACGCTTGGAAAGAGACTTCCTGGATTATGCGCGACCTGTACCAACGCCTCGCCCTGACGCCGGATGCCAACAACCAGCAGATTAAGAGCGCCCTGGCCCGCTGCCCCAATAGCGCACTACGCCAGGATGCTACCTCCGTGCTCGCCGTTGCCCCACACCGGGAAACCTACGACACCCTTCACCACACCCTGAGCGACATTGGGCGCCTGCGCGCCCGGTTGGGCCTAACCCACGGTGCCCATTGGCAGGGCGATGTGGCCAATGATTTTTCGCTGCCGCCAGATAACGCGATCTCCCGCCACGATGAGCTAGTTGACCGCGTCAGCCACGCGGTCTCGCTCTATAACCGCTGGCGTCGCCTGCGGGGGCCATGGTTACTCATCGCCGTTTTCACCGTGGGGGCGGGCATAGGCCTCGCTTTGGGGTTTGCCTTGAGCTTGGGGCTTGGCTTGGGCTGACGTGCCGTGGCGCTCCCGCTCGTCTTGACGGATTTCCGCCTGAGTGGGGCGTGGTGCGGGCTTCGGGGGCGCGGGCTTTTTATGTGGCTCTTCATTGGAAGAAGAACGGCTCTCCTCGCCCCGCTCCATGCTTAAATCGGTGCCGGAGGTGTCTTCCATACGCGACTCAGAGCGCGCTTCCATGCTGACACTCAAACGCGGTACGCCCAGGTCGATCTCTTGTGCTTCCATGCGCTGCTTCAGCAGCAGGTTAAAGGCGCGGGAAACATCCCACTGCATTTCCGGTGCGGTGCGAAAACGCATCCGCAGGATGGGGCAGCCCTCTTCGAAGCCCTGCACGCCCTGCATCTCCAGCGGCGACCAGATGTAGTGGCGCATCATCGGGTCCTTGCGCAGCTCCTGGGCGGTCTCCTGCATCAGGGTAATCGCATCGTCGATTTTCATATCGTAAGGAATGCGAATACGCATCAGCGCAATACCGAACTGGCGGGACATATTGTGGATCGATTCGATACGACTGAAGGTGATGATGTGCAGCACGCCGTCCAGGTCACGCAGCCGCACGGTGCGCAGTGTTAACCCTTCTACTGTGCCCATATGGCCGTTGATCTGCACAAAGTCATCCACCGCCAACGAGTCTTCAATCAGAATAAAAATACCAGTGATTAAATCCTGCACCAGGGTTTGGGCACCAAAACCAATCGCCAGACCGATCACACCGGCACCCGCCAGCAGTGGCGTGACGTTCACCCCAAGGTTGGCTAGCCCTGCGATCACCGCGATGATGAGAATCGCTACGAAAATGACGTTGCGGATCATCGGCGTGATGGTTTGCGCCCGCGCCTGGTTCACGCGCCGCCCACGGGAGCGAGCCGAAGAGGTCAACGCCCGCTGAATGGCCGTATCGGCAAAAATCCATACCAGCCAGGCCAGCAAAACCGTAGCACCAAGGCTCACCAGTGCTTGCCCGATGCGGGCGCTGGCCACCGCCTGCTGGCCTAAACCAAACAGCGAACCGCCCCACACTTGCATAGAGAGCTCGGCGAACACCATCCACGCGCAAATATGTGCCAGCACGAACCCGAAACGTTCCAAACGCTTGCGGTACTGACTGAAGCGGCGGCGATGGCGGCGCTTGTTGAGCCGCTCGGCTTGGCGGCGCAGCAGCCCGGTCGCGACTAGCGTCAGCACTAGTAAACTGGCAGAGACAATCGAGCGCGCCAGGGCCGTGCCCACATCCCCCACGGTAATGAAAATCGCTAGCAGCGAGCCGCCAACCATTAAAAGCGCCGGGATATGCCACAGCCCTCCCAAGGTACGAATCATCTCAACCGCGGCGCTGGCATCGCGGCGCTGCTTGTAAGGCCGGTTGCAAATCAGATGACGTATGGGGCGCTGAAACTTAAAGATAAAGCGCGCCGATATCAGCGCTGCCAGCATGTTCGCCAGCACCGATACCAAGCCGGAAAGCTCTGCGCCCAGTAGTTCTACTAAGCGCGTGGAGTTCACCGCATCGCCCAAGGCAATCAGCGCGCCAATCACAAACAGGCCACGTAGCGCTTTGTGCTGTAACACCTGCACTGCCGGGAAGCGATGGCCCCGACTGAAGAAGGCGATCACGGTCTCAAACACTACCGAGAGCGCGCGGCCACATAGGCAGATGTACGCCACCACCAGCACCACGGCACGCCCTGGGCTGTAAGGCAGGATTTGACCGATGCCGAGGGTAATGGCGAAGGCCAGCGTCCACGGCAGCATGCGACGTAAAAAGTGCACCGCCAGCAGCCACGCTTTGGGGTCGCGGGGAAGATCCAACGGCCAGTGGCGACGCGTGGCGACTAAGCGGCCAAAGGCAATCATCACTACCAACAGCGCGCTCCATACAAAGGCCAACACGGCGCCGTCGGCCACCGCGCGAATGACCTCCCCTTGGTCAGCGCCCTCATGTAAAGCGCGTAAGTCATCCGCCCCCTGCACTAGCTGGCGTGACCACTCGTCAATCGGTGAATCTCCCGCCTGGGCCTGTTCGCCAATGTCGGTTAGCGTATCGGCCAGCGCGCCTAACAACCCCTGGCGAACGACACCATCCTCCTCGGCGGCCTCGGTGCTCACCTGCAGCTCGCGCAGCGAGTCCAGTAGTGCGGTGCGCTGCTCCTCATTTTCGAGCATGGAGATCACATTGCCAAGCGAGCGCTGAAAATCTTCGTTACTTACCTCGGACTGTTCCGACGAGTCGCCACCCGTCAGGTTAGGCAAGGAAACACTCTGCGCCAGTGCCGCCGCGCTGAGCAGCATGCTGAGCACTACGCCTACGATGATTTGGGTTATCCAGTGCTGTCGCACACGTCACTCCCGACATAGACCGGCCACAGGTACCGGTGATTAACATTTACTTCGTTGATTACGCTCAGCCTCAACGCGTGACTATGATAGGCTGACCCTTCAAACGTTCCTCTCAAGGATACCGAGATGACGCTGCAAGCCCCACCCAAACGCGTAAATAAAGATGGCCAAACACGCTGCGTCGGCGTTGAAATCGAGTTTGCCGGGCTACCGCCCCGCGAGACGGCTGAGCTGGTGCGCACGCTATTTGGTGGGGAGCTTAACGTGGTCAGCCCTCATCGGCTACAGGTGGAAGGCACACGTTGGGGAGAGTTTGGCATTGAGCTGGATACCCAATACGCCCACCCTGATAAAGCACTGCTGGAAGAGCACCATGAAAGCGACAGTGAATGGGCGCGCCAGCAGCACCAGCGGCGAGTAGAGTTTCACCAAAAAACCCGCGAGCTGATCGGCGATATGGTGACCGGCTTGGTGCCCACCGAAATCGTCTGCCCGCCTATTCCTTGGGACGAGCTAGAAACACTCGATACGCTCTTTGAAACGCTGCGGGAAAAAGGCGCCAAAGGCACCGATGCCAGCCTGCTCTATGGTTTTGGTCTACACCTGAACCCTGAGGTGGAAAGCCAGGAGGTGGAGTACCTGCTCGCCATGATGCGCGCCTACCTGCTGCTAGCCAATTGGCTGCGTGAAGAAATTAAGGTGGATATCACCCGCGAAGTGCTGCCTCACGCCAACCCGTTTCCCAAGGAGTACGCCCGTAAGGTGCTGGATCTGCGTTACCAGCCGGACCTAGATACCTTCATCGACGACTACCTGGCCGATAACCCTACCCGTAACCGCGAGCTGGACCTTCTGCCGCTGTTTGCCCACCTGCGCCCGGAACACCCTCACGCGCTGCTGCACGGCCAGTTGACCAAGCCACGGCCCACCTTCCATTATCGGTTGCCCAATGCGCAGCTGTCGCAGCCGGGCTGGGGCAGCGTAATGGAGTGGAACCGCTGGGTGGAGGTAGAGAAGCTGGCCCACGATCAGAACAACCTTCACGCCCGCTGCCAGGAGTACATGGCCGAACAGCGCCAGCCCTGGTGGCAGCGCCTCAAGCGCAGACTGTTTGGCCATGTCTAGACCCCTGATCGGCATCACGACCTCGGATTACAAAAGCCAGCTTGCCTGGTGCTTCGACTGGTTTGCCGTCTGGCGTCACGGCGGCAGGCCGCTGCGGCTTTCCCCTTCCCGCCCCTTGCCAGAGCATCTGGACGGCCTGATCATTGGCGGCGGGGACGACATTCAAGCCCACCTGTACGGCGGCGAAGTGCAGCTCGACGTGCGCTTGGATCCCGCCCGGGACGAGTTAGAATTGAGCTTGTTGAATCGGTTCATTCCGCAAAACACACCGGTGCTTGGCATCTGCCGGGGCGCTCAGTTAATTAACGTACATTTGGGTGGCACGCTGGACCCCGATATTTATACGACCCATGAAGGCTTGAAGCGGCGGCGTACCGTGCTGCCCCGCAAAACCGTCGATATCGTCGGCGGCAGCCAACTGTATCAACTGCTGGGCGTCACTTGGTGTCGGGTGAACAGCCTGCATCACCAGGCCGTTAACCAGGCGGGAAAAGGCATTAAAATCGTCGCGAGAGACAGAGATGGGCTAGTGCAGGGGATTGAGTCCGAAGCCCACGACTTTCTGATTGGCGTACAGTGGCATCCCGAATGGCTAATCTTCAACCGCCCCCAGCAGCGTTTGATACGTGCGCTGGTGAAGGCGGCCAAGGCGCCCCGCTAGCCTTTCAGTGCAGCCAATGCCGCGTCGTAATCAGGCTCGTTCTTCAACTCGCTGACCAGCTCGCTGTGCAGCACGCGGTTGTCCGCATCCAGTACAACGACCGCGCGGGCACACAGCCCTTCCATGCTGTTGTTACACAGCGCCACGCCCCAGGCTTCCTGGAACTCCCGATGACGGAAGGTGGAGAGCATCTCAACGTTATCCAGTCCTTCGGCTCCGCAGAAGCGCTTGGCGGCGAACGGCAGGTCAGCCGAGACTACCAGTACAACGGTATCTTGCAGGCTGGAGGCCAGCTCATTAAACCGCCGGGTAGACATCGCACAGGTGGGCGTGTCCACACTGGGTATAATGTTCAACACTTTACGTTTGCCTTGGTAGGTGTCCAGCGTGACATCTTCCAGGTCGCTGTTGGTCAGCGTCATCGCCGGGGCAGCTTGCCCAACGACAGGTAGAGTACCTGCTACATCTATCGGCTGCCCTGCACGAGTAATCTGTTGCATATCAAGCTCCTAATGTATGGTAAAACGGTAATTAAACAAGACGTTTCAGCTTACAGCGTAATGACCTGATTCGGCTATCTTTCCACCGCCGCGATACGATAACGAGAATGCCATGGCCTCTTTAGTCATTATTAAAACCGGGGACGCCTTCCCTGAAGTGGTCGACCAACACGGTGATTTTGAGCAGCTGTTTATCCGGCGGCTGAACGATGCGTTACCCGAGCAGTTAACGCTAAAGGTGTGGGATGCGCGGCTGACGGCGACGCCTCCCGACGACATTGCAGGTGCCGTGATTACCGGTTCTCACAGCATGGTGAGCGAGCAGCCCTCCTGGAGCGAGGCGCTAAAACCCTGGCTGCAGCAAGCACTGGCCGATAACCTGCCGCTGCTGGGCGTTTGTTATGGCCATCAGCTAATGGCGGCGGCGTTTGGCGGTATTAGCGACTATCACCCCGCTGGCCGAGAATCGGGCACTCGGACGGTACGCTTAACCCAGGCAGGCCAGCAAGACCCGCTCTTTAGCCAACTACCCGGGCACTTTCCTGCTCACCTCACCCACGCACAGTCGGTGATGCAGCTTCCTCATGGCGCTACTATTCTGGCCCACAACTGCCACGACGCCCACCAAGCGCTACGCTACGGGCCGCGCCAATGGAGCGTGCAGTTTCACCCTGAGTTTTCACCGCCCGTCATGCGCGCCTACATTGAGCGCCAGCGCGCAGCCCTGCGTGACCAGGGTGACAACCCAGACCAGCTACTCAATGAGATTAGCGAGACGCCAGAAGCGACCAGCCTGCTGCAGCTTTTTATCGACTTTATTTAACGCTTCTTTTGATCTCGCCGCGATGCCAGCCGATCTGCCAAGCGGGTCGGCTCAGGCAGCTTGGTTGGGCCCAGGCAGCGCATTACCCACTCAAGGGAGGTATCCAGCGAAAGCCGATGCCCCGGCGAGACGAATACCGGCTTTACGTTCCCCCGCGAGCGTAGTACGGCACCAATCACCTCCTGCCCGGCCATGAGCGGTACCCAATCGCCCCGCGCTTCACCAACCTCTGCATGCTTACCAGTCAACCGTGACTTGGCGATACCGATGGTAGGTAGATCAAGCCAAAGCCCTAGATGTGCCGCGACCCCTAGCCGCCTGGGGTGGGCGATGCCTTGGCCATCGACCATCACCAGCTGTGGCTGAGTCTTGAGCTTGGCAAACGCACCTAGCACAGCGGGGATTTCGCGAAAGGAGAGTAGCCCTGGAATATAGGGCATGCGTGTGGGTTCGCGATGCACCACTTGCTCGACCACCGGTAGATACGGAGCCTCTTCTGGCAACCACTGCAACACCACCACTGCCGCCCGCGTCACCGCCCCGCCCTCTTCAAAGCCAATGTCTACCCCCGCGATATACCTCACCGGGTTGATGCGGTCACGGCTCTCTAACTGCTGGGCGAGTTGTGACTGCAGCGCAATCGCCTGTTTGGGTGACAGGCTCCATTCGTGTAGCGCAGCGTCCATGCATGCTCCTTGTGACTATCAAAGTGAAGTACGTATAGCGTAGCCAAAAAAAATCCCCCTACGCCAGTTGGCGCGAGGCCAGTGGCATAGGGGGATCGACGTGACTCAAGCGTTAGGCGATGTTAAGCGCCCAAGACTGAGTTACGCACGTTCGCGGCGGCGAACCGGCGCATCACCATCGTCACGACGGCGGCGCGGTGCACGCTCAGACGCACGGTCTTCGCTGATTTCCAGCGGGCGACCGGCCACACGGGCACGAGCCATCTTGGCCAGAATGGTAGACGGCAGACCGCTAGGCAGTTCAACGACCGAGAAAGCGTTGCGAATATCGATACGACCGATACGCGCGCCTTCAATGCCGCCTTCGTTCGCCAGCGCGCCGACCAGTTGACCCGGCTTCACACCGTCTTTATGGCCAACGGAAACACGGTAGCGGGTCATGCCTTCGCTGGGCGCGCTGGAGCGCTCGCGACGAGCACCGCCCGGCTTGCCCGGTGCGCCATCGCGCGGGGCACGCTCTTTGCGCGGTGCCTGAAGACGACCAATCGGCGCTTCGTCGGCGCGGGCCATGGCGGCAAACGCGCAGGCCAGCTCGACGGCGTCGTGACCCTCTTCCACCAAACGCTCGACCAGGGCACGCTGCTCTTCTGCACCTTTCGTCAGCGCGGCAACAACGCGATGATGGAACACTTCATCACGGTGGGCGCGAATAGCGGCTTCGTCAGGCAGCGGCATTTCAGTCATTTTCTGACCGGTTGCCTGCTCCATCCAACCCACTTTGCGACCTTCACGGAAGCCCGCGAAAGTGATTGCGATGCCGCTACGGCCCGCACGACCGGTACGACCGATACGGTGGGTGTAGGCTTCAGCGTCTTGCGGCAGGTCGTAGTTGATAACGTGCGTAATACGCGGAACGTCAAGACCACGGGCAGCAACGTCAGTCGCAATCAGCACGTCCACTTTGCCACGCTTCAAGCGGGTAATCGTGCGCTCACGCAGGCTCTGATCTAGATCACCCGATAGGCCAGCGGCGTTGACGCCACGAGCAGTCAACTGCTCGACCAGCGTGGTACAGGCAGCACGTGTACGTACGAACACGATGGCCGCATCCACCGGCTCCACTTCGAGAATACGCGCCAGCGCTTCCAGCTTGGCACCACCGTCGACACGCACGAGGCGCTGCTCGATGTTTTCACCTGTGGTGGTACGCGACTCGATCGCCACCTTTACCGGGTTGACCAAATAACGGTTGACGATGCGCTCGATTTCAGTCGGCAGGGTCGCCGAGAAAAACACACGCTGAGCATCTTTCGGGGTATCGGCAACCACGCGTTTTACGTCGTCGATAAAGCCCATGCGCAGCATTTCGTCGGCTTCGTCCAGCACCAGCGCAGACAGGCCATCTAACTTCAGGCTGCCACGATCCAGGTGGTCAATCACGCGGCCCGGCGTGCCCACTACCACTTGGGCACCACGCTTCAGCGCCCCTAACTGCTCACGGTACTCTTGACCACCGCAGAGGGTAGCCACTTCCAACCCCTGAAGGTTTTGGCCATAACGGCTAAAAGAGACGGCGACCTGTTGAGCCAGTTCGCGGGTCGGCGCAAGCACCAGTACCTGGGGCTCGCGACGCTGCATGTCGAGACGCGACAGCAGCGGTAGTGCGAAAGCAGCGGTTTTGCCGGTACCCGTTTGCGCTTGGCCCAGCATATCGCGACCTTCCAGCAACGCAGGAATGGTCTGCGCCTGGATGGGTGAAGGAGTTTCATAGCCCTGTGCTTCAACAGCAGACAGAACGGCAGGCAATAGAGCCAGATCGCCGAAGCTCGGCGAGGCGACAGAAGTCGAGGTCATTAATCACACCTTGGTAGGCCGGAAGAACCGGCAAAAAACATCGTAAGCGTCTCTGACTCTGTTTTCATGCAGCGCGTAACAGTACGCTGCAAAAGAACAAGGCTCCGCATCGCGGATATCGTCATCAGTGGAGTCGGAGACGCCGGTCGCACCTGGCATTCGGTTGGCAACACCGCATTTGCGGGCCAACCGCTGTGGCGACCTTCTGCGCCGATTTCACCCGTTTGGTGAAATGCTGGAGGCGCGCCATCTTCACAGCAATGAACATCCAGTCGAGGGGATGTTCCTGCAAACGTTCTGCTCAATGCCACAAGGCCACTGAATCAACGCTTGCCGTCGTGATGGAGGGGTCAACACATGCGAGGAGCGCGCATCCTACCACCCCACTGGTGAGCTGACCAGCTTTTTTACTTTAACCAATATCATCCTGAAACTTGCACTTGTTCACTATTGGTCTAACCTGAGAGGTGCCTCACGTTGTTCAAGAACTTCAAGGCGTGATGCACATGAACTGGGATCAGATTATTGTTAGCGTTAAAACGCTACTTTTATAGCCACATGGAGAGAAGCTATGCGTAAATCAATCCTCACGACTGCAATTACAACGGCACTGCTTGGCGGTATGGCCTTTAATGTTCAGGCGCAAACAGAGCCGCAGGGTATGTACTCTGCCGATGATATCCTTGATGCAGAAGTGTTCTTTGCCAATGGGTCAGGCGAAGAGATTGGCGAAGTCGATGACATTTTGTTTGACGAAGAGATGCGTATTTCAGCCCTCGTAATCGAGAGTGGTGCTGTACTTGGCTTAGGCGGACGCGAAATTGTAGTGAACACTGACCAATTTACGCTTGAAACGCATACTGAAAACGATGGCGACACTGAGCATCGCATCATGTTGGAAGCTACATCTGAAGAAGTGGAGTCATTCCCAACGTATGATCGCGACTGGTGGGAACAAACCAAAGCGAACGCACGCGATGCTTGGCAAACCACTAAAGAAGGTGCACAGAGCGCTTGGCAGTCTACTCGTGAAGCAATAGATGCCAACGAGTAACACGTTTGTTTGCTGATACACAGCAATATAGGAAAGGGCCACCCAAGCGGATGGCCCTTTTTCGTACATAGCGTACAGCATTTAGCGGCGACGTATCCCCTGTCCCGGTAAACGCTCCCGGTCGTGCGGGCGCATAAAGTCCAGTAGCGGGCCTGCTGGTACAATACGCGTGGGGTTAATCGTGTCGTGGCTGTAATAGTAGTGTCGCTTGATATGATCCATATTGACGGTCTCCGCCACACCCGGCCACTGGTAAAGCTCACGCACGTAGTTGGAAAGGTTCGGGTAATCTTCAATGCGTTTGAAATTGCATTTGAAGTGGCCAAAGTAGACCGCGTCAAAGCGAATTAGCGTTGTGAAGAGGCGAATATCCGCTTCGGTGAGCCACTCCCCCGCGAGGTAGCGATGCTCTGCCAGTCGCTTCTCAATGCGCTCTAACGCATCAAAGAGTGCGGTCACGTGCTTCTCATACACCTGCTGCTCGGTGGCGAACCCGGATTTGTAAACGCCATTATTGATATGGTCGTATACGTCATCATTTACTTCGTCGATGACGCTGCGCAGATCTTCTGGGTAGAAATCCAGATTATTGCCTGTCAGCTCATCGAAGGCTCGGTTGAAGATACGCAGCAAATCAGCGGATTCGTTATTGATAATCGCGCTGCGCTGTTTATCCCACAATACCGGCACCGTGACCCGCCCAGTGTAGGTCGGGTTGGTCATGGTATAGAGCTGGTGGTGAAACTCAGCGTGATTGATCGGATCGCCGCTGGCGCCTTCGTCTTGATGGTATGTCCAACCGTTGCCCAGCATCAGCGGGCTAACGTGAGAAGTACCTATCAACGGTTCCAGACCTTTCAGTTTGCGCATGATCAGCGCACGGTGCGCCCAGGGGCAGGCGAGCGATACATAAAGGTGGTAGCGATCCGCTTGGGCCGGATAACTGTCGCCTTGCGACTCTTCACTACTGCCCACCCAATCGCGCAGTTGCGCGGACTCACGTACAAACTCACCGCCATGCTTTTTGGTGTCATACCACTGGTCTACCCACTCACCGTTTACAAGCAGTCCCATCAGGCGTCTCCTACGTTGAACGTTTTATACTGTGATTGACGTTCAGCATACCCCCGACTGATTCAGGCTCAAGCGCATGTTTTACGGCTGTTCATTCGAGGGAATCGAACGTTGCTCGCAGACTTCTTTTACTGCCCGCTTTAACGCTGCCGCCATGGCATGGGCCGCAGGGCCTGCGCGGTCACGGTCACGGAAGATCAATTGAACGGGGACTTCGCGTATACCCCCGGCGCTTAGCGGCAGCGGCTTCAACTGACCGCTGGCCAGCTCATCGGCAATACGCGTTTCCGGTATCCAGGCAAACCCTAGCCCGCGACGCAGCATATCTAATGACGTACTCACATGCCCGACCGTCCAGCGCTGCTCGGCTTTTAACCAGCCAGCGTTGGTAGACTGGCGTAGCGCCGAGTCGCGCACCACTAACTGTCGATGCTGCGCCAAGTCGCGCAAATCCAGCGAGCGCCCCAACTGATGCAGCGCATGGCCTGGATGCGCGACGGCCACAAAACGCACATTCACTAGCGGCTCCCCCAGAAATCCCTGCGCTTCGATGCCAGAAATCACCAAGTCCGCCCGGCCGTCGTAGAGCATTTCAGTACCGCCATTGAGCACGCTCTCGTGAAGCTGCACTCTGACCTGCGGGTAGGTGTCAGAGAAGCGCTCCAACGCTTTTGCCAGAGCAGCCGCAGAAAAAATTTGGTCGATGGCCACCACCACTTCAGCCTCTAAACCCGCCGCAAGCCGCGACGCTACATCTTCCAGTGACTCCGCACTCTCGATCAATTGGCGCGCACGGCGAAGCAGCAGCTCGCCTGCTTCTGTTAGGCGCACCTGTCGACCTACCGGCTCAAGCACCTGAATACCCAACTGCTCTTCTAATTTATGGACCGCATGATTAAGCGTGGAGGGACTTTTGTGGATAGCCTCTGCCGCCCGTGCGAATCCACCGTGATCCACCACGGCGGCCAGCATCTGCCACTGCGCTAGTGTTACCCGAGACATTTCGATTTCCTCGACGCCATACAGCGAAACAACCCACTTCATCTTCGAAAAAATACCACTAGAATGCCAGGAAATAGCGTCGAGTACTCGTTCTCTGACAAACACTGCGTAAACGGCAGCGCGCTAAGACAAAAGCTCACTCGCCAAAAATACAAAAAATTACAAAAAACCTGTTCGTTATCTTTAACGCTGCCTCAATTATTTGAGTAATGATCATCGTATAGGCTGCTAACGTGGTGTAGATCCTCTCACTCAGACCCTGTTTGGCTGCTCATTAAAGTCGCAAAAAGAGATAAAAGCCTTTTAAATTAGACGCAAGCTGTATAACAGCTTTCGCAATGCCTAACTTACATCCATGGTTAAGAGCAAAATAATGAGGGCCTTCGCACACCAGCATGCACGTTCAACGTTACTTTTGTTAGCAAACGGCGTTCATAAATCCTCACCCAAGTTGAATAATTCCGCTTTTTAGCGAAAGTATGTTTTGTGTATAGATGTACAGTCTATTCACTCCTGCCTCCATGGGGTATGGTTCCCGAGTTTGCTTACTATCATGTTACTTTTATTTCACGAACTCGGCGGCCCATTTACCCATGTTGCGAATCCTTCATTCGCTGCCCCGCACGCATAAATTATTACTGTTACCCGTGGCCACCATGGTCACCGTGCTGGGCGCACAGAAACTTATCACCACGTACCACGATTTAAACCAACCCCAGACTCCGCTGGAAAGCGTGTTAGTTCCGCTTCCCAGTGATTCTGCCCCGGGCGTGCCTTCGCTTCGCCAAGAGCGAGCGCCCGTTGCAGAAGCGATTGACCGTGCCTCGCGCGCGCTCGACGCTACCCGGGAACATATCCCCTTAAGTGAATTAGCAGCCACCGAGATCGTTGATCTCGACGTGATTACCAGCGCAGAAGCCTCTATGGCGAGTGAAGCTGAGCCACGCGATGCCCAATCTCAGGTAGCGCTGCACGAGGGGGCACTGGATGACGGTGCCCTTCATATGGCCATCGTGTTAGGCACGATTACAAGCGGCATGCTCAATGTCGACAACTCCGTCGAAATCGCTGATGCCACTTCTTACGAGGATTATGGGGTCGAACTCTACGAGGACGATGTCTCGTTCCTGGAACTGGAGCTGGCAGCCGAAGAGCCGTTCGTTCCTGAGTGGGAAACTCATATCGTCGAGCCTGGCGAGACGTTTGCCGTGTTAGCGCAAAACGAGCTGGGCTTGAGGTACAGCGAAGTGCTCGCCCTGCTGGACGACCTACCCGATCCTCGTATGTTGACGCATTGGCGTGCAGGTCACAGCTTCGACTACCAGCTGGACGAAACGGGCCGGTTGTTGGCACTGCGCATGATGAAGAACACGCGCGAAGGCGTTCTACTAGAGCGGGATAGTGACCAATACGCCATTACGGCTATCGAACGTCAGGGTGAGCCCGTACAGCGCCTTTATGCCGGTAGCGTAACGGGCAGCTTTGCTCGCTCAGCCCAAGCCACCGGCTTGAGCAGCAGCTCCGTCACGGAGCTTACGCGCATCTTGCAAAAAAAGCTGGACTTCCGTCGTGACAGCCGCCGGGGGGATCAGTTTCAGGTCTTGGTCGAATCTGACATGATCGATGGCGAGACACTTGATTCGCGTGTACTGGCCGTTAAGTATGACGGCGAACGTATGGACCTGACCGTCGTGCGCAATACCACCGACGATAATTTTTACACGCCCGAAGGCAGCAGCCTCGATCCAGCCTTTGCGCGTCATCCTTTCGAAGGTAATTATCGTCTTAGCTCCAATTTCAACCCACGCCGCCTACACCCGGTCACCGGTCGAGTGAGCCCGCACAACGGCACCGACTTTGCGATGCCCATTGGCACCCCTATCACCGCGCCTGCGAATGGTCGCGTCGAGCGTGTCGGCAACCACCATGCTGCCGGTCGTTACATCGTCGTGCGCCATGACAACGGCTACCGCACCCGCTATTTGCATTTGTCGCAACCATTGGTCAGCCAGGGCGAGCGCGTCACGATGGGCGATCGTATTGCGCTGTCCGGTAATACCGGCCGCAGCACAGGCCCCCACCTGCATTATGAAGTCATCGTCAATAACACGCCGGTGAACGCGATGACGGTCGAACTGCCCGAGAACACTAGCCTAAGCGGCGACACGCTGATCGCGTTCCAACGCCAAGCCGAGCCGATGTTGGCCGCGCTGGAGAGTGGCGAAACCGGCACCATTAGCGTGGCTAACTACGAGCGCGATAACGACAGCGACGAAAGCCTCCAATAAGTACTCTCCACGGCGATACGAAAAAGCCGCTCCACACGACGTGGGGCGGCTTTTTTGATACTACCCGTAGTGATGAACAGTAGTGATGAATGACGAGCGACTTACACTGCTTTGAGCGCTGCGAGCAGCGCCGCATCGCGGTGATAAATATCCTCTCTAAACACTACATCGCCTTGCCCGTTGGGCCAAGCAGTCAGATAGTGCAGCGCTACCGGAATACGGTTAGGCAAGTTCACGTTTTGATCGCTGCGGCCATTCGCGATCAGCGTATTGAGTTGATAACGGCTGCCGCTGTCATGCAGTAGGAGCTGGGCAAATTCCGTTACCCCCTCAACCCGCACACAGCCAGAGCTCAGCGCCCTGTGCTCACGCTGAAAGAGCCCTCTTGCCGGGGTATCGTGCAAGTAAATCATGTCGTTATTGGGAAAACGCACCACGACACGTCCCAGAGGATTGCTGCTCCCTGCCACTTGGCGAAGCATCACGCCTCCAGGACGCTGCCAATCGATCGTGCTCGCATCCAGCGTTTCTCCAGATAGGCTCACTACCTGAATGTTCTGCCGCGCCAGATACTGCTCGTCCTGGCGGATCCGTGGTAGCACATCTTCACGCATAATCGTAGGCGGAATCGTCCAGCTCGGATTAACCGTTAAATGGCTGATGGAGGAGTGAATAATCGGCGTTTCACGGCTGGGCGAGCCCACCACCACTCGGGTATCCCAATGCTGGCCATTGGGGCGCGTATAATGCAAGCGATAGCCTGCAATATCGACCCATACGTTGGGCGCCCGCTCCAGCGAAGGGCGAATCCAGCGGGCGCGCTCCAGGTTGATGCGCAATTGGTTCACTCGTGCGGAGACGGGCATGTTCAGTGCCAGTCGTGTGCGCTCTCCCACTACGCCATCTTCTTGCAACTGGTGGCGTCGCTGAAAACGCATGACCGCTTGCGCTAACTCTCGGTCGAAGCTGCGAGGGTCAGCTCCTGACGCCTGCACGTCGACCATGGGGTAAGCGCTACTATCTGCTGCCAGCAGGTGGGGCTCGCCCCAGAGTGTCAGGCGCTGGCGTAGCGTTTGAACGTCGTCACCAATATCGCCGGGACGCAGCGACTCCTCACGCCCCGGCAAGTAAGGCACGCTGCCCTGCTCTGCCAAACGGCGGTAATGCGTCAACGCTTCGCGCAGCTGAGCATACTCAGGAGATGCGGGGCGAGCGAAAGCCAGCGCCTGATGCACATCACCCTCTTCAACCGCCTGCACTACCCGAGGAAGTGCATAACTCCGCTCAGGGCGTGGTAAGTCCCAGTTGGGCTCGACGTCTTTAGGGTTCACTTTACCTAGCGATAAATGATCCAGTGCTAACAGCAGCGAACGGGTAGCGCGCACATCGAAGCTTGCTTTCGCTTGGGCGTCTAGCTGCTGGCTAAGCTGAAAATCATCCAACAGCGAAGCGGCTTGATAATCACTCGGAGTTAAACCGTCATCCACGAGGCTATTCAATGCGCTGACCAGCGCTTCAACACGGTTGATAGTCTGCCAAGCAGGCTGCCCATCCCTCAGTTGGTAAAACGACTCTACCGGCAGCGTTTCTCCGCTTTGCTGAATGCGCTGTGTCAGCGCTTGCTGTAACGCTTCGCTAGCGGGTTCGCTTGAGGTGGCCATCAGTGGGTAGGTTAGCGTCAGACAGAGCGCGGCCCCTATCGCCCATCGTCTTAGTGGCTGATTGTCGTTCATCGCCCCTCCTTGCGTTACTATGCAGCATTGTGGTGTGGCTTCACTCTTTTTGCTTAACGTCATATCAGCTGTTCCCGTACCGATACGCGTTTTTTATCATAGCCGTTTACGTTTACTCGTGATGACTCTACGTGTGTACCCTTTTTTCGCCACTTTAGTCAGGATTGCACCCATGCTTTTTCGCTCACGCATAACCACTGTACTGTTTTCTTTACCTATCGTGTTACTTTCTTACCCGCTTCAAGCGGCGAGTTTTTTCTCCCAGGTGGCAACAGCACCGCCCGCGGGTGTTTCTCCTCTTCACCACCAGTTACTCCAGTTAGCACCAGGGGCCACGCCCGAGGCACTGCGCCTTGCTGCCCAGGCACTAAGCTGTGCAGACCCATCAGCAGAGCGCCTAGCCGTAATTGATTACTCGCTCCCCTCTTCAGAGCCACGCATGTGGGTATTTGACCTTCACCAGCATACCCTGTTGTTTGAAGAGCTGGTATCACATGGTCAGGGCTCTGGCGATGCGGTGGCTAGTGCTTTCTCGAACACACCTGACAGCCATCAGTCCAGCATTGGCCTGTTCCGCACTATGAATAGTTACTACGGCCGTAATGGCTATTCGCTGCGCCTGGACGGCCTGGAGCCAGAAGTGAACGATCTAGCTTTTGAGCGAGCAATTGTTATTCACGGCGCCGACTATGTTAGCGATGACTTTATTGCGCAAACCGGCCGCCTTGGCCGTAGCCACGGCTGCCCCGCCGTGCGTGAAGACATCACATATCCGCTGATTGATAGTTTGAAAGAGAACCAGTATGTCTTTGCTTACTACCCTGATGAGGAGTGGTTAGCTACTTCTCAGGTGATTAACTGCCCTACCGCACTGTCGTTAGCTCGCCGCTAAAGGGTAGGTAACAATTAAGAAAAGCAGTCGTGAAGCATGAAAATACTCCCTCTTTTTATATGCAAGAGGTTGATTTTGATCGTGAATCGATACTCTTTCCAGGCAGACATAGAAACCCTCTGCAACACTCTGTGACAAAAGATCACACAACGCTCCGCTACTGCAGGTATTGGTCATGTTTGCCTTTATGCACCCCTTTCAAACGATCCGCCGTTTAGAGCATGAAGTTACCGAGCTGCGTACTCAGCTTGCGACTGAAAAAAGTGTTCATGGTTGCCGTGCTATTAGCCTGATGACACCAGTTGAATCGATCAGCATGCTCCAGTCCAAAGGAGCAGATATGCTGACTTCATTAAGCACGGGGGCCGAACACCATGCCGAGCAGTTAGCGAGTGAACGGGCCACTTTGTCAGACTTATTTGCGCGGCTTCATCATGCTGAACAAACGGCTCAGACGATCAAACACCGGTGTCAACGCTTCCAACAGGCAGATGTTCACTATGCAGCCCCGCTCGCTAGCGAACAGGCGCTGCACGAGCTACGCAAAATCGGTGTAGAGCTATCCCGTAACGCCGGGCATACCCGTGCACTTGCCATGACCACGGCGCTAGAGGAGGCTCATATACACCAGGAGCCCTCTGGCTTACCTGCTATCGTCAGCGATATCCAGCACCTTGCCGACCATACGCAGCATCTAGGCCACCAATTGGATCACTGGATTGAGCAGGTTGCCATATTGCTAAAAGAAGATGCTCGCGTGCAGGCCCATCAGCGGGAAACATCTACGGCGCTGGCCAATGCAGCCCAAGCGGCAGAGCAGGTGATAGAGCAACTCATGGGTCAAGCACGTCATATGTATAAAGTGATTCACCACAGCACCACGACGGCCTGTTTGCACGCTGCCAAGCTAGAGCACGCCGTTTGGAAAAATCGGATCTACCACCAGCTACTTTCCGCCTATTTCGAGGACCACATGGTGGATCATCAGCACTGTACGCTAGGCCGCTGGTACTTTACGGGCGAGGGGCGGCGCTACAAACATACCGAGGCGTATCGCTCGCTGGCGGCTCCTCACCGCCGCTTCCATGAAAGCGGCTTGGACGCTTTGCGCTATGCAAGACAAGGGGATCATACGGGTCAACTGGCCTCCCTAGCACTAATGGAGGAAGCAAGCGTAGCACTTGCTAAGCGACTTGATCAGCTTATGGAGCAGGCTGTTTATGAGATACCGATGTCAGCAAGTCATCCTTCACCGCTTGCTGATGCGCCTTAAATTGCTCCCCATATAACACTCCTCCCGTAATGCGTTATTTATGCCATGCTGAGCATGGAACTCATAACGCAGACGGTAAGGATGACGATGGCAGCTGCAAAGAAGCTAGATCTCGCGCTACAAGGCGGTGGAGCCCATGGTGCTTATACCTGGGGAGTTATTGATCGACTTCTGGAAGATGACCGTATTGAGATTGAGGGCATTAGTGGCACCAGCGCAGGCGCTATGAATGGCGTAGTCATGGCAGATGCCCTTACCCGTGGTGGTAAACAGGCCGCCCGGCAATCTCTCAGGGATTTTTGGAAGGCGGTAAGCCGCGCGGGCATGGCAAGTCCTATCCGCCGCTCGCCGATGGATGTACTAACCGGCAATTGGAGTTTGGAGCACTCCCCCGGCTATATCGCCATGGACTTGATGACTCGCCTGGTGTCGCCCTACCAACTCAACCCGCTCAATTTGAATCCATTGCGCGATATTGTGGCGGCCCACATCGACTTTGAGCGGGTACGCCAGTGCGACCAGCTAAAGCTCTTTGTGGCAGCTACTAACGTGCGCACCGGCAAACAGCGTGTGTTTCGTCGAGAAGAGATGAGCGTCGATGCGGTCATGGCATCGGCTTGTCTGCCCTTTATGTTCCAGGCTGTGGAAATCGACGGCGAAGCATATTGGGACGGCGGCTACATGGGCAACCCAGCCCTCTTCCCCTTAATGGAAGAGTGCAGCGCAAGGGATATTCTGTTGGTACAGATCAACCCGATTCGCCGTGATGAACTACCCACCTCCGCTTCGGCCATTATGAACCGCCTTAACGAAATCACCTTTAATGCCGCGCTGATTAAAGAAGTGCGCATGATCGCGCTGTTGAAACGTACCCTTGAAGAGCAGGGTATTGAAAACTGCTACCAGCAGTCGCTTTTTCACCGCATTAGTGGCGATCAGGCACTCGATAGCTTATCGGTTTCAAGCAAACTCAACTCTGAATGGCCATTTTTATGCCACCTGTTTGACCAAGGGAGAGAAGCCGCCGACAACTGGATCACGGCTAACTTTGATGCCATCGGCCAACGCTCAACCCTGGATATTGATGCAGTATATCTGCACGAATAACTCCCTTCAGCCATCCAGCACTGCCCCAACTTGGCGCACTCTGCTCATGAGGAGTGCGCTCACTTGATTAATCTAGTGATTTTATTTCCCTTAGCACTGCTTTGAAAAAACAGTAAGCAACTGATTTAAATATTTAAAAAGACAGATGGCGGAGTATTTGCTTATTGCTATGCAGTAGTAGTAGGCGTGGACCAGGCCCGCAAGGGTACGAGTGCGTCGAACCTGACCTTCAATGGCGAAGGCATGTTCTCGTAACCACGCAACGCCTGATGCGTTGTGTCTCGGCAAACTCGTTCTATGCTCTGTGAGGCCATCCATGGACATTCGCAATAAAGCCAACCGCATTCGACTGTTGAACTTCTCAACACCGCAAATGCGCGCGTTTCACCTCTCCTGGTTCGCATTTCATATCTGCTTTTTCGGCTGGTTCGGCATTGCGCCGCTAATGGCGGTGGTTCGCGAGGATCTATCACTCACCCAAACCCAAATCGGCAATACCATTATTGCCTCGGTGGCGATCACCGTGGTGGTGCGCCTGTTGATTGGCGTGCTGTGTGATCGTATTGGGCCACGTAAAACCTACACAGGCCTACTGATGCTCGGGTCCATTCCGGTTATGGGCATTGGTCTGGCTAACAGTTTTGAAACGTTTTTGCTGGCCCGCCTAGCGATTGGCGCTATCGGCGCTTCGTTTGTGATTACCCAGTACCACACCACCATGATGTTTGCGCCCAATGTGGTTGGCACAGCTAATGCCACGAGCGCAGGTTGGGGCAACCTAGGCGGCGGCACCACACAAATTGTTATGCCGTTGATTTTTGCGGGCATGCTGATGCTAGGCGTTAATGAGGCGCTCGGCTGGCGTCTGGCCATGGTCGTGCCTGGCGTAGTGCTATTTTTTACCGGTATCGCTTACTGGCTGTTCACTCAAGATGCCCCAGATGGCAACTTCAGCGAGCTGCGCGCCCGCGGTGAGCTACCTCCAGCCACCGGAGAGCATGGCGCAGCCCAGAGCTTTTTAGCGGCGGCAAAGGATATCCGCGTTTGGGCGCTGTTTGTAGTGTACGGGCTCTGTTTTGGGGTCGAGCTGACCATCAACAATATCGCGGCAATCTACTTCTTCGATAAATTCGATCTTACCCTGGCAACCGCCGGCTTAATCGCAGGCCTGTTCGGCTTAATGAACATTTTTGCTCGTACCCTTGGCGGCGTTTTTTCCGACCTATTCGCTAAACAGGGTGGGCTAAAAGGACGCGTCCGCTGGCTCTTTATCGCACTAGTATGCGAAGGAATCGCTCTCGTCGCCTTCTCGCAAATGCATGTACTCAGCTTGGCGATTGGCATCATGCTGGTATTTAGCCTGTTCGTGCAGATGGCGGAAGGCGCCACCTTTGGTGTGGTGCCCTTTATCAATAAAAAAGCCTTAGGCGCAGTGGCCGGTATTGTCGGTGCAGGCGGTAACGTGGGCGCTGTATCGGCAGCGTTTCTATTCCGTAGCGAAAGCCTCAGCTACCAGCAAGGCCTCTTTTACCTCGGCTTAACCGTATTGGTACTTGCCTCCTGCGTACTGGTCGTTCGCTTTAGTGATGCCACCGAAGCAGAAGAAGCCAGCGCCTATCGTGATGCGGTAGGCAAAGACACAGGGGCAGGCGCGCTGTCACTGCGTTAATATTAATTAACACCGCCCCTGCATGCGCATCGCTGTGGGGGCTTTTTACCTTTAGGCGGCGAGTAATAAGGAAATCAACATGTCTTCTGCCCAACAGCTACTCTTAACCGCCCTGCGCTGCGACATTGATAACCTTAACCACCTAGCAACCACAGCAGATATCGTCAGCGATGTCAGCCAGTTTATTCATGTGCTTCAACGCGAGCGAGGAGCCTCGACGATTTACTTAGCCTCAAAAGGCAAGCGTTTTAAAACTCGACGAGCCACTTACCTGCAGCATAGTCAAGCGGCGGAAGCCTCGATGCGTCAGCGTCTCGAAGCGCTTAGCCAGGAGTCACGGCCACAGGCGACAGCGCGCTTATTACGCCGCATTGCTGCCGTCTGGCTGTCACTGGATGAACTAGATGTATTACGGCATGCAATTGAGACCTTCAACATATCGCCAGATGCAGCAACTCAAGCGTTTAACCATCTCATTAGCAATCTCTTAGCGATTGTTTTTGAAGCGGCCGACACAGCGGTCGACCCAGACATTACCCGTGCCCTGGTCGCTATTTTTCATCTTATGCAGGGTAAAGAGCTGGCGGGGCAAGAGCGCGCCTGCGGCGCCTTTGGTTTTACTCTCGGTCATTTCGACAATGCCCACCGTACGCTGCTGAACCAGTTGGTTGACGCCCAACAGCGCTGCTTTGACACCTTTGTAGAATTTGCCACCCCAGAGGCTCTGGGGACTTGGCAACAATCCCTCTCTCCTAGAACACTGGCGGACATTTGTCAGTTGCGAGATATTGCTTGCCAGCGCTCTCACCACCAAACGGCATCAGGCAATACATTAGGTGAAACCTGGTACGAGCTCACCACCCTGCGTATTGATACGATTAAAACGGTTGAAGACACCCTGAATACCCAATTAACGGCCCTTTGCCATCATAAAATTGTCCAGGCTCAAACAGAGCTAGAGCAGACGAAGGCGAAGCCTGACAGACCGCTGCCTGCGCCCTGTGAACAGTTACTAGCCCTTCACTCTACTCAGCCGCTTGGAGACCTAACCGCCAACGCCCTCAACTCTCCGCTTAGCCGCTCACTACTGGAGCTCACTCATGCTCAATCCAGCCGCTTACAGGGGCTAAGCGACGAGCTGGAGAATACCCGCAAGGCTCTCCGTGAACGCAAGCTAATCGAGCGGGCAAAAGGATTAATCATGGCGCACCAGTCCATGAGTGAAGAGGAGGCCTACCGCTTTCTGCGAAAAACCTCAATGGACCAAAGCAAAAGCATGGCGGATATGGCACAGTCGATTCTTGACCTCTCTGCCATGCTGCAACGTAAAGAGTAAAAACAGCAGCGCTGAGCCCGATTTGCAACCTGATTAGGTTTTAGCCATGCTGAAAGCTCACCCAGTTTAATGAGCAAGGAGAGCAAGCGATGCATGACCGCGTACTGTTAATTACCGGCGCTTCCAGCGGCATTGGTGCGGCCACCGCTCGTGCAGCGGCTCGTGAAGGCTACCAGTTGGTACTTGCCGCTCGTTCAGCCGATAAGCTGACATCGCTTGCTCAAGAGCTTGGTCCAGAGAACGTACTCACCTGCGAAGTTGATGTCACCGACTTAAGCCAGCAGCAAGCTATGGTGGAACAGGCGATTGAAACCTTTGGCCACATTGATGCAGTATTCGCCAATGCAGGTCGCGGTGGCTCACCGGGTGGGTTTAGCAGCGCCGATCATGTTGCTTGGCGGGAGATGATTCTCACCAATATCTACGGCGTTGGCCTTACGCTGCAAGCCTGCTTGCCAGAGCTAAAACGCCGCCAGGGTCATATTCTTTTAACCGGCTCTGCCGCAGGCCGCACCACCATCCCAGGTTCCATGTATAGCGCCACAAAGTGGGCAGTAACGGGTATTGGTTATAATCTGCGCGAGGAGTTACGCGGCACCGGCATGCGGGTGACGCTGATTGAGCCCGGCATGGTCGATACTCCCTTCTTTGATGAACCACCCGAGTACGCGCTAGCAGACCGCGATATCGCCAATGCGGTGATCTATGCTCTGTCGCAACCACCCCATGTTGACGTTAATGAAATCCTAGTGCGACCCACACCGCCCCGAGAGTAACTCTGCTCGCTTGACGCCTTGTTTTTGCTCGTTGCTGCCCGCATAAACATAGCATTATGAAGCGTGCTAACAACTTGGCCCGCCGACCATGCATGTTTATTAGGTGACTTATGAGCCAACTTGCCTCAACCGTACTCTCTGTTCTTGACCTAGCGCCCATCCGCCAAGGCGGCAGCGCTGCTGAAACGTTTCGTGATAGCGTCTCTTTAGCCCAACACACAGAGTCTTTGGGCTACCAGCGCTACTGGTTAGCCGAACACCACAACATTGCTGGCATTGCCAGTGCGGCCACCGCCGTACTGATTGGCCATGTGGCGGGGCAAACATCTACTATTCGCGTGGGTAGCGGGGGTATTATGCTGCCTAACCACCCACCGTTAGTGATTGCCGAGCAGTTTGGCACGCTGGAAACCCTCTACCCAGGGCGAATTGACCTTGGCCTGGGCCGCGCACCTGGCTCAGATGGTGCCACCATGCGGGCTATGCGCCGCCACGCCCATGCAGGAGTTGATGATTTTCCAGAGCGACTTGAAGAGCTGCGCCGTTATTTAGACGATGCGGACCCTCGCCAAACCGTTAAAGCCGTTCCAGGCCAAGGCACCCATGTCCCCATCTGGCTACTGGGCTCCAGCGGTTACAGCGCACAGCTCGCGGCAAAGCTCGGCCTACCCTTCGCCTTTGCTGCGCAGTTTGCGCCGGGCTATCTCTTTGAAGCACTGCGCCTATACCGGGATAATTTCCGGCCATCTGAGCATTTAGAGGCACCTTATGCGATGGTGGGCCTGCCTGTCATGGCGGCGGAAAGCGACGAGATGGCGCACTACTTGGCCACCACCGCTCAGCAAAAATTCTTAAACTTGATTCGTGGTAAACCGACCCAGTCACTGCCCCCCGTCGATACGTTAGACTGGTCCCCCATGGAGCGCGCTCAAGTAGAGCAGTTTTTGGGGGCGGCTATTATTGGCGGCCCGGAAACAGTAAAAGCGCAATTAGAAGAGTTTCAAGCACGTACCGGCGCTAACGAACTTATGATTAATAGCGACTTTTATAGCCACGCTGATCGGCTGCGTAGCTATGAGATTGTTGCCCAAGCCGCACGTTAAGCCGCTCTACTCACCCTTTCGCAACGAGAAAAGCACCTGCCGCTACCATCAGCGAGCCTGCGGTACGGTTGGTGCCTTTCTGAGCGCGCGCCGATTGAAAAAAGCGCCGCGCAGAGGAAGCAAACGATGCTACCAGCATTAAGCCCATCATCAACCCAACCAGCGTTAAGCCCACCACCAGAAACATATCGCTCCGGTTTAGCACGGTGAGATCGATAGATCACATCGCTCACCGTCATACCCAGCGCCAGCGGGATACACGGACGCGTACCTGCCGACATCCCCTTAGCTAGTAACGCAAAAATTCCTGGGCCAGGCGTCACGGCAAACACAAAGATAGCTAAAAAGTAGGTCAGTGCGCTCTCTATGGTCATTGCCAAGCCCTCTCGTTGTAATTTATGGCCCACTCGGTGGGGAACGATGCAACTGCGCTGAGCCGCATCAGAATATGCTAACGTAGCTTATGCCTTAATGAACGAGAAAAGACTCATGCAAACCCTTCAATTTTCACCAATGACTGCGGATGAGTTCGCCCTATTTTGGCCCACGTTCCAGGCCATTGTAGCTGCCGAAGAAACCTACGCGATAGATCCTAACATCACTTATGACGACGCTTTTTCACTGTGGTGCAAAACACCACTGCTCAGTATTGCAGTGAAAGACGAACAGGGGCAGCTGCTAGGTAGTTACTACTTAAAAGCGAATGCCGCTGGCCCTGGTAGCCACGTGTGTAACTGCGGCTATATGGTAACGCCGCACGCGCGAGGTAAAGGGGTTGCGCGAGCCATGTGCGAACACTCACAGCAAGCTGCGCGCCAACATGGTTTTATAGCCATGCAGTTCAACGCCGTAGTGGCCAGCAACCAAGTCGCCGTGGCCTTATGGCAACGTCTGGGGTTTAGCATTGTTGGCACGGTGCCCAACGCTTATTGCCACTCATCGCTTGGTTATGTGGATACTTACGTTATGCATAAGTCGTTATAAGGCTATTAAGAGGGTTTTCTTCTTACTGCCAGCAGGTTGCTAGTCTGCTGGTCTTCCAACACTGCATTAAAAATGGTCTGCAAACATAAAAATTAATTTAGGCACCCTATGCAAATTAAGGCAGGTTGTAGCATCGCTGCAGCTGCGCCTCAGCGGTTTTGCTGCCTAACGCTGTTAAGTAAGCGATATTTCGTTCAGGGATAGCGGCCGTGTCGCCGTAAAAGGCGATGGCCTTCTCAACGCTGGCTTCGCGCAGCAAATGCACCATGGCATAGGGCGAGCGGTTTGAGTAATTCGCTGCGTCGTCTGGCTCTGCATCGGCAAAACAGTAATCAGGGTGAAACGTCGCTAGCTGGTAAATACCTTCGTAGCCCAACTCAACGAGCAGCTGCTCGGCAAGCTCTACATAATCCAAGTAGTGGTCGAAGCTTTTAAAAAGTGTCGGAAACACCAGCAGGGTAGTTTCTGCTTCAGGGTGCTCGTTGAGCCACTCCATCTCCTCCACTAGCTCCTCAAGGGCCACATCCACTTTTTTCGAGCGCACGACTTCAACACGAATCGTATTGCTATCCAGCTCACGTTTAGCAAAGGGGCAAATGTTGTGTCCAACAATAAAATGGCTCACCCATGCCAGCGTTTGGTCCACTACCTGCTGATCTGCTGCTTGCGTCATACCCGTTCCACCTGCACCTTATGGATCTTTAAAAGGCGTGGCATCGCCACGTATTGGACGCCAGTGTACAGATAAGCCCTCGCAAATACGCTAGGCATGCTGTTGATAACGCGCCAAGGCAACCTCATAAGATTTGTGAATATGGTCGTCCATTAGTGCTCTTGCGGCTGTCGCGTCGCGCTGAAGCGCTAGTTCCACCAGCTCATGGTGTTGTTCATCCAGTTCCTGTCGGATTGTCGGCATTTTCGGCCCTAAACGACGGTAGCGGTCGAACTGGTCGTGCAATTGTTCAATAAAGCGCAACAGCCATACTGAACCACAGGGTGCCACCAGGGTACGGTGAAACTGCGTATGCAGGCGTTCCCACTCTTCGCCTTTATCTAGTGTAATGTCTGCACGCTTTAGGCGATGTGCCGCCGCCAAAAGGTCTGCTTCCCATACCGCATCGCCATGAGCAATAGCTCGCTCCAGCGCCATACCTTCAAGCTCGGTGCGCAGTCGCGCAATATCGTCTAATTCTTCACGTGAGAGCTTAGGCACTCTGAACCCACGCTGATTCTCTTGGATCAGCAGGCCGTAAGCCGCCAGTTTATTAAGCGCTTCACGCAGCGGACTCAACCCTACCTGGTACTGCTCCTTGAGCGTATTAATGGCGAGTTTCTCACCCGCTTTAAAGCGCCCCCCCACCAAATCGCGGCGCAATACATCATAGATAGAGCGAGATGCTTTCGTAGAGGAAAGCTGAATTGGCTTGTTCATACCGGAGTCCTTTTGCGTACTTTCGCAAGGCATCAGTTGACGGAGATTCCATGACTAGGTGTTGACGCCTCTTGTCTGGCTCACCTATATTCTATTTTAGACAGAATAATCGATTTTTTAACCTACAAACGATAAATAGGCAATCTCGATGCTTTTTACTGTGATGCTACCGCTGCGGGCAATGAGCGTATGAAGCAAACAGCACTTTTTTGGGCGTTTTTCCGCGTCGGCATTTTCGGCTTTGGCGGCGGCCCTGCCATGATACCGCTGGTCCGCGCGGAGGTCGTGACACGCCACCAGTGGCTAACGGATGAAGAGTTTGCCGACGTGCTCGCCATCGGCAATACCCTACCCGGCCCCATCGCCACCAAAATGCCCGGCTATATTGGCTACCGGGTAGCGGGCATCAGCGGCTGCGCGGCGGCCGTCATTGCCGTTATCCTGCCGATGATTGTGGCCATGATTGTGATGTTAGGCATTTTTAGCCGCTACCGCGACGTTGGCTGGATTCGCGGTATGGGACAAGCGGTCATTCCGGTAGTCATGGTCATGATGGCTCAGCTCACCTGGGACTTCTTCGATAAATCCAAAGCCGCCCTTGGCTGGCTAATCAGCATCGCTATGGCGGTCATCGCAGGCGCGGTGATTTATTGGCTAGGCGTACATCCCGGCTGGGTGATTGGGGCTATTCTGCTGGCGGCCCTCCTACGTCCATCCCGTAAAAAACGCGCGGAGGGTGCCGCATGATTTATTGGGATCTCTTTTTAGCGTTTTTTATTCCTAACATTATTGGTTATGGCGGTGGCCCCGCCATTATTCCGCTCATTGAAGCAGAAGTAGTGGGTCGCTATGGCTGGATGACGTCACAGGGCTTTGCTGAAACGCTGGCGCTCGGCAATGCGCTCCCCAGCCCGATTGCCACCAAAATGGCGGGCTATGTTGGCTATGAAGTTGCCGGTATTGGCGGGGCATTTGTGGCTGTTGCCGCGACGGTCATTCCCTCACTCCTGCTGATGCTTGGCGCTTTGGGGCTTTTATATCGCCACCGCGACTCCCCGCGCGTTAAACGCATGAGCCAATGGGTACGACCAGTGATTGCCATGATGATGGCATGGCTTACCCTCAGTTTTTTCACAGAAAGTATGGCGGCAAGCGGCCTCCTCCACACGCTGATTATCGGTATCGTGGCCACGATTGCGCTTGTGCGCTTTAACACCCATCCCGCCTTTGTTGTTATCGGCGCCTTGGTTTATGGAGGGCTCTTCATTTCTTAATAAGGATAAAAATACTGGCTAAAGTGGGTGAGTTGTTAAGCCGCGCTCACTTATTGGAGCTGGTGTGGGGGGGGGGATCAAAGGCGATGTGTCGACGCGTACGGATACTCAGTCAGCCGTTTGCGACGCAAGTTAGAGCTGGACGGTCGGCACGTGCTGCGCCTACGCAGCGTGTACCAATCAGGCTACCGTATGGAAGTGTGCAGTATCTCTACTGTGGAGCAAGCGGCCAATTGACATAAAAAAGCCGACCCGGTGGCCGGCCAAGCTGATGAGAGTCTGCAGACTGGCAAATTGCCTGCAGCGATGCCTGGGGAAGGCATCGCCAAAACGCTGGTTCAAGCGGCTTGGCGATGCCCTCTTTGAGCATGACGCCCTTTACGAGAGTAGCTGCCCTTCCCTTTCTTCGGCGTTTGCTGCTGCATTTTGAACATAGGGGTACGTAACTGCGCTTTGAGCGCGTTTTCGCCAACCTTGTGCTTTTTCATAGAATACTCCTGGTTTATTAAGAGACGCTTAACCGGGCAGTGGAAGCCTCCGCTCCTATGAACATTCGCGTCGCCATCGGTTCCTGCCAGCACGGTAGTTTTCAATAAGCCCCATGAGATACCGAATGGCCGACCGTACTGCTGCTGGCCAACATCGCACCTAGAGACATCGTCATGCACTCCTGACTCTCCTCTCCACCGCCTCGTTTGATAGCGTGTTAACGAATATAGGGAGAGCCTTTGAAGACTTCAACCCCAGCGTTTAAAACGCTTAGTAAAAGAACACGACTCGGCTATCAATGCTGCTGCCAGCACTGCGTTTGAGAGAGTCGAGCGGCGGGGCTGTGGGCCACCATGCTCACCACACTCCCCACCATAATGAGGCAGGGCGATGGCAGCGGCTGAGCGGCAAGGCGTTCGGGCATATCGGCTAGCGTGCCCACCAGGGACTGCTGCTCGGGCTGGCTGGCGTTGGCCACCAGCATGATAGGCCACGTATCGGGCAGGCCCGCTTGGCGCAGGCCATGGCAAATGGCGGCCACTTTGGAGAGCCCCATGTAGAACACCAGGGTCTCGTCTTGACGCGCCAGCGATGCCCAGTCCGGCATACCGCCTTCCCGGCATAGCTGAGCCGTAATAAAACGCACCTGCTGGGCGTGGCCGCGATCAGTAAGCGGAATTCCCATCCCCGCCGCTGCGGCGGAGGCGGCGGTAATACCCGGCACAATCTCTGCGGGCAGCTCGGCCTCTGCCAGAGCCGCTAACTCTTCGCCCATGCGCCCAAACACGCCAGGGTCGCCGCCCTTCAAGCGCACTACCGATTTGCCTGACTGGGCCAGGGAGACGATCAGCGCACCAATTTCTGCCTGAGGCATGCTGTGGTGGCCGCTGGCTTTGCCGACATAGTAGCGCTCGGCACCCGGAGGAATGAGCCCTAACACCTCGTCCCCGACAAGGCGGTCATACACTACTGCGTCTGCCTGCATTAGCAACCGCGCGGCTTTTAACGTCAGCAGCTCGACATCGCCGCTGCCTGCGCCGACTAAATAGACGGTTCCCGGCTGGCACTCACCGCTTAACGGCAGGTGTAAACGAGCGGCGGTGTCGCGACTAAAAGGCGCCCACGCCCGCTGACCCAAGCGCCACAGCGCGTCAGGCCACTTCTGTGTTAGCTGTTTGCTTAGCGCGCGCATGGGGCCGCTCCTCTTCAAGTATCGCTTTTAGTTCGGGTAGGCAGCTGCCGCACTGGGTGCCGCAGGCCAGTCGTGCGCCTAACGCTTCAACGCTGGTATCGCCCGCATGAATCGCTTTCACAATGCTGGCTTGGCCAACCTGGTGGCAGCTGCACACCACCGGGCCGGTATCGACAGCACCATCATCGCACCCGGCCAGCAGGCGTCTACGGTGCTGTGTCTCCAGGGTAGCGTCATTGAAGCGCGCTTCAAGCCAGGCAACCCCGGGCAGCTCGTCGGGTGGCCCCACCATCAACCACCAGCGCAGCCGCCCGTTCACTACTCCTGCTGCGCGCAGCCTACCCGTTGCCGGGTCGTCACACCACAAAGAGACAGGCATGCCGCACCACGCTTCCACCTGCACCAGCCAATCCTTAACTGGCTGGCTATCCGCTAGCTGCCAACGGGTGCAGCTTGCCATCGGAATGCGCGCCCAGTAGTCGCTGCGACACCAGGGCGATGGTTGCGTACCCAACTCGTTGGCTAGCAGCAGCGTCGCCTGCCAAGCAATGGAGAGTTTACTCACCGCCACCGTCCCCTGCTTGGCTTCCGGCTGCCCGGAGAGCGGGTCAGTATAGCCTTTAATCAGTGCACCGCTGCGACCCTGCTTGGTAAAGCAGTCGGTCCAGTGCATCGGCACGAAGACTTCGCCTCGGCGCTGGGCGTTGGAAACCCGCACCCGCCCACGGTACTCCCCGGCGGCAGCGGTCAATGTCGCCAAGCTTTGATCTGTTAAGCCTGCCTGAGCAGCATCGTCTGGGTGCAGCTCGATGAACGGTTCGGCGCGGTGGTTCATCAAACGCGGCGAACGGGCGGTACGCGTCATGGTGTGCCACTGATCCCGCACGCGACCGGTATTCAAGCGCAGCGGGTAGTCGTCGCTCAGCGGCTGCGCCGGTGGTCGCGGCGTAATCGGCAGCAGTTTGGCTCGGCCATTCGCCGTAGCAAACCGGCCATCTTCAAACAGCCTTGCCGTGCCGCGAGGAGCCTGCTGAGTCACGGGCCACTGGATCGGTGCGAGCGCATCATAAGCCGCTTGGCCCAGGCCTACCAGCCCTGAGATATCGAACAGCCGCTGGGTCTCGCCGCTATTCTCATAGCTAGAGAGGCGTGCGTGCTCATCGAAAATCTCCCACGGGTGGGTATAGCTGAACGCCTCACTAAAACCTAACCGCTTAGCCACTTCGCAGAGTATCCACCAGTCGTGCTTCGCTTCGCCAGGAGGAGGCAGCATCCCCCGCTGGCGGGAAATTCGCCGCTCTGAGTTGGTCACCGTGCCATCCTTCTCCGACCAGCCCGACGCGGGCAGCACGATATCCGCAAAGGGCAGCAGGTCAGTATTGGCGACACACTCCGAGACAATTACCAGCGGGCATTTTGCCAGCGCGCGGCGCACCTTCTCGCCATCTGGCATGCTCACGGCTGGGTTGGTCGCCATCACCCACAGGGCGGTAATCTCACCACGCTCGATGGCATCAAAGAGCTCTACCGCTTTGTAACCCGGGGCGTCAGGCAGTGCCGGGGCTAAATGCTCAGTAGCCCAAAAGCGGCTGACTAACTCGCGAGCGCCAGGCGTGTGGTAATCCATATGCGCCGCTAGCTGATTGGCCAGCCCGCCCACTTCTCGACCGCCCATGGCGTTGGGCTGGCCGGTAATCGAAAACGGCCCTGCCCCTGGCAGGCCAATTTTCCCGCCGGCCAAGTGGCAGTTGATAATCGCGTTGCACTTATCGGTTCCGCTAGAGGATTGGTTCACCCCCTGGGAGTAGAGCGTGACCACGTGTAGCTGGCTGGCAAACCAGTAGTAGAAGGTTTCCAAACGTTCGGGGTCTACATCACACTCGCGGGCGACGGCTTCTACGCTGCCTGAATTCTGCTGAGCGGCATTCAGCGCATCTTCCAGCCCTTCGGTGTGGCGTTCTAGGTACACGCTATCCAAACGATTGTGGGCGTCCATCCACGCCAACAGCCCGTTAAACAGGTAAGCATCGCTGCCTGGACGAATGCCTAGGTAGAGATCAGCGATCTCACAGGTGTCAGTCACTCGGGGGTCAATCACCACGACCCGCATCAGCGGGTTGCGCTCTTTGGCCACCTTCAAGCGCTGATAGAGCACCGGGTGATTCCAGGCAAGGTTAGACCCTACCAGCACCACCAGCTCTGCCTCTTCTAGGTCTTCATAGCTACAGGGCACCGCATCGGCACCAAAGGCGCGCTTGTAGCCCGCCACGGCAGACGCCATGCAGAGTCGCGAGTTGGTATCCAGGTGCGGAGTGCCCAAGAAACCTTTGAACAGCTTGTTGGCGACGTAATAATCTTCGGTCAGCAGCTGGCCGGATAAGTACGCTGCCACCGTCTGCGGGCCATGGGCAGTGCGCTGGGCCTGCAAGCGTTCGGCGGTGGTGGTGAGCGCCTGCTCCCAAGAGACCTCCTGGCCGTCCACGCGCGGCTTCAGCAAGCGCCCCTGCTCTCCCAGCGTTTCGTGCAGCGCGGTGCCTTTCACGCACAGACGGCCATAGTTGGCTGGGTGCTCGCGGTCTCCTTTGACGGCGATGAGCTGGCCGCTTTTAAGCGTTGCAGTCACGCCGCAGCCGACGCCGCAGTAGGGGCAGGTGGTTCGGGCGAGCCGATTGGCCTGTGGCATGGCAGTTTCCTCCGGCGTTAAAAAGCAAAAAACGCCCAAGCCAGCCTCGAAAGAAGCCTGCCTGGACGCCGTTGTCTCAGGGGCACCGCTTACCGGGTGCCGTACTCATCAGTGATTTGCTGCAGTTGGTATTATTCGACGCAATTAGTCGTTGTGATCGTTATAGGCAAAGACCCTGCACTGAGCCGTTGTTACTTGTTACTAGAATAACTGCAAACCCTGCGCCCACGCTGCGCTAAAACCATTAAAGCATTTAATAAACAATCACTTAAAAACACACTCTGCATTTCTACTACTCGCCAAAGGAATGCTCTTTGTCGAATAAGCGGTTGAAGAGAGTGCATTAACCGCCGTTTAAGCACCAAAGTGGGGCAAGCCTAGCTAACCATGAGCGGCCTGCCGCCTCCTCAAAAACGCTTAACACCCTGATTAGGCTGAATTAAATCCACCGACGGCAAAAGCTGGCGGGCTTTTTGCTCACCATAAGATAAGACAGTTCGGCAGCCAACGGCGGTTGCTGCGCGTTATCAACGACGCCAACGGGCAACGACGCCCCTGATACTCCCTTCTTGAAAGGGCTGTGTCAGGGGCGTTTTTTGATTCAACCACAGGAGCTACCTATGGAAACCGCTTCCCGGTGCTCACAGAACGAACACCTCGTCATTATCGGTAACGGCATGGCTTGCCACCGACTACTTGAAGCGCTGGTTAACCATCCGCAGCGCCCCCGCCGTATCACAGTGGTGGGTGAGGAGTCGGTACCTGCCTATAACCGCATTTTGCTCTCTCCTTTACTGGCGGGCGAACTGGCGCCTGAGGCGCTCACTCTGCAAGACGCCTCCTGGTACGCCGATAACAACATCACACTGACGCTTGGCGACCGCGTGACCTCCATCGACCGCGAACGCCGCCTGCTCCTCACGCATCGCGGCGACATCTTAAGCTATGACCGATTAGTGATGGCCACTGGCTCGCGCCCCACGCTGCCAGCGGTGCCTGGCATCACGCTTGACGGTGTTCATACGTTTCGTGACCTACGCGATGCCGACGCCTTAGAAGCTATTGCTCAGCAAGGCGGCAACGCCGTGGTGATTGGCGGCGGCTTACTTGGATTGGAAGCTGCTGAAGGGCTGCGCAAACGGGGCGGTAGCGCGCTCACCGTCAGCGTTTTACAGCGCAGCGAGCGGTTGATGAACCGCCAGCTAGACACCACCGCCGCCCAATTGCTGGAAGCCACGCTGCGCGAGCGTGGCATCATCATTGAAACCGGCGCATCGCTTGCTGCCTTGGAGGGTAACGGCCACGGGCAGGTGCAGTCGGTCACACTAAGCGATGGCCGGAAGCTAGCTGCCGACAGCGTGATTGTCGCGGCGGGTATTACCCCCAATGCGGAGCTAGGCCAGCAAAGCGGACTTATGTTCGACCGCGCCATTGTGGTGGATGGGCACCTCACCACCTCAGACGACCACATTTATGCGCTGGGCGAATGCTGCCAGTTCGAGCAGCACACTTACGGGCTAGTGGAACCCATTTGGCGGCAGGTGGAGGTGCTTGCTGCCGTGCTGTGTGGTGAAACGCCAGCGGCGTATCAAGAAGCCCCCACGGCCACCAAACTCAAGGTCAGCGGTGTCAGCCTGTTTGCCTTTGGCCCCACCGAGGCCGCCGCTAAGCACGAAGAGCTTCGTTACCAAGACCCGGAAACCGGCGACTACTGCCGCCTGCTGCTCCATCAAGGCCGCCTTATCGGCGCGGTGCTGTATGGCGATACCCGCCACGGCCCCTGGTATTTCGAGCAGGCGCTGGCCGCGACCGACCTAACCGCGTGCCGCCACCTGTTGCTGTTTGGCGCAACCGATGCCCAAACAGCGCTCGATAACCATTTCGATAACCCTCTCGACACCCTGTCATCCCCTTTATCTCTCACCCGTGAGGCGGCTTAGCTATGGTGAATCACACAATGTCTACTCCAACCACGTCTTCC
This sequence comes from Vreelandella sp. L-25, assembly GCF_056857535.1. NCBI lineage: Bacteria > Pseudomonadati > Pseudomonadota > Gammaproteobacteria > Oceanospirillales > Halomonadaceae > Vreelandella > Vreelandella sp. L-25. The sequence continues at coordinate 36,111 of NZ_JBSXNH010000075.1, read as the reverse complement.
AACAAGCAAAAGCTGATCATTGTAGGTAACGGCATGGTCGGCCACCATTTTGCCGAGCAGCTCGTGGAAAGCGGCGCGCTGGCGGGGTTTGAGGTGACGATATTTGGCGAAGAGCGCCACCGCGCCTACGACCGTGTGCACTTATCCGAGTACTTTAGCGGCCGCGATGCGGAGTCGCTTGCGCTGTGCGACGCCGATTACTACCACACCCACGGCATTCAATTACGCAGCGGCGAAGCGGTCACCGCGATTGACCGCGAACAGCAGCTGGTGGTGACCGAACAGGGCCACTACGCGTATGACCAGCTCGTGCTGGCCACCGGCTCCTTTCCCTTTGTGCCGCCCATTCCCGGCAACGACAGCGAAGGCTGCTTGGTTTACCGCACCCTGGATGACTTGGATGCCATTCAGGCAGCGGCCAAAAACGCCACCAACGGCGTGGTCGTGGGTGGCGGCTTGCTCGGTTTGGAAGCCGCCAACGCGCTGCGCGGGCTGAACCTGGACACCGCCGTGGTGGAGTTCGCCCCACGACTGATGCCCATGCAGGTGGATAGCGAAGGCGGCGAGCTGCTGAAAGAGAAAATCGAGGCCCTGGGGGTTCAGGTACTCACCGAACGGGCCACCCAGCGTATCGAACCCGGCGACACCAGCCGCCTGCGGATGGTCTTCCAAGACGACAAAGTGCTGGAAACCGACCTGATCGTCTTTTCCGCCGGTATTCGCCCGCAAGACACCCTCGCCCGAGAGTGCGGCTTGAGCATCGGCGAGCGCGGCGGCGTGGTGATCGACGACCAGTGTCGCACCAGCGACCCGAACATCCTCGCCATCGGCGAGGTAGCGCTGTGGAACCAGAGCATCTTCGGCCTCGTGGCGCCTGGCTACCAAATGGCCAAAACGGCCGTCGCCACGCTGACGGGGGGCGATATTTGTTTTAGCGGCGCCGATATGAGCACCAAACTAAAACTGCTGGGTGTGGATGTCGGCTCCATTGGCGATGCCCACGGCAACCAGAACCCTGGCGCCCGCATGTTCCGCTACCTCGACCCGCTCACTCAGGTCTACCGCAAACTGGTCGTCACCAGCGACGGTAAGAAGCTGCTGGGGGCCATGCTGGTGGGCGATAACAGCGTGTATGACACGCTGTTGCAGTACTACGCCAACGGCATCGAGCTGCCTAAGGAACCCGCATCGCTCATTCTGCCGCAACAAAGCGGTGCTGCCCCGGCGCTGGGGCCGGATGCCTTGCCGGAAACGGCGATGATCTGCTCCTGCCACAATGTGACCAAAGGCAGCATCTGCAGCGCCATCGACGCGGGCGCAGCGGACCTTGGCAGCGTTAAAGGTGCCACCAAAGCCAGCACCGGCTGCGGCGGCTGCGCGGCGCTGCTCAAAAGCGTGGTGGATCACGAATTGGAGGCCCGCGGCGTCGAAGTGGATAAATCGATCTGCGAGCACTTCGCCCATACCCGCCAAGGGCTTTACGACATCGTACGTGTCGAAGGCATCAAGACATTCAGCGAGCTAATGGAGAAGCACGGCAATGCCGAGACGCATCGCCTCGGCTGTGATATCTGCAAACCAGCGGTGGCCTCGATTCTCGCCTCCTGCTTCAACGAACCGATTACCGATGCCGCCCACGTGCCGCTGCAGGATACCAACGACACCTTCATGGCCAATATGCAGAAAAACGGCACCTACTCGGTGGTGCCGCGCATCGCCGGCGGTGAAATTACCCCTGACAAGCTGGTGGTGCTGGGGCAAGTGGCCCAGAAATACCAGCTCTACACCAAGATTACCGGCGGCCAGCGCATCGACCTGTTCGGCGCACGGCTGGAAGACCTGCCGGCCATTTGGGGCGAACTGATTGAAGCAGGCTTTGAGACCGGCCACGCCTACGGCAAGTCGCTGCGCACCGTGAAATCTTGCGTCGGCAGTACCTGGTGCCGCTACGGCGTACAGGACAGCGTGGGCATGGCGATTCAGTTAGAGAACCGTTACAAGGGCCTGCGCGCACCGCACAAGATCAAGTTCGGAGTTTCCGGCTGTACCCGGGAGTGCGCCGAAGCGCAGAGCAAAGACATTGGCATTATCGCCACCGAAAACGGCTGGAACCTCTACGTGTGCGGCAACGGCGGCATGCGCCCCCGCCATGCGGAACTCTTCGCCACCGATTTAGATGACGAGCAACTCTACCGCACCATCGACCGCTTTTTGATGTTCTACGTACGCACCGCCGACCGCTTGCAGCGCACCTCGGTATGGCGGGAAAACCTGGAAGGCGGCCTGGACTACCTGAAGGAGGTGATTCTGGAAGACAGCCTGGGTATCAACGATGAGCTGGAGCGCCAAATGCAGCATGTGGTGGATAGCTACCAGTGCGAGTGGGCCAACGCCATCAGCGACCCCGAAAAGCTCAAGCGTTTTAGAAGTTTCGTGAACGATGCGCGACCCGACCCTTCCATCATCATGACTTCCGAGCGCGGCCAGCTACGCCCTGCTTAACCCAGTGACCACCGAATCGAGGACGACCATGACCGCCACCGCACTCAAACTATCGAACCACAACGACACTTGGCAGCCGCTCTGCACCAGAGCAGACCTCGTGGCCTTTTCCGGCGTTGCCGCATGGCTGAGCACACCGGAAGGCCCCGCCCAAGTGGCGCTGTTCTATTTGCCCGGCCACGCGCAAGAACTCTATGCCCTGGACCACTTCGATCCTTTCTCGAAGGCCTATGTGATTGCCCGCGGTATCGTCGGCGATATCAAGGGCAGCCCCGTCGTGGCCTCTCCGATCTACAAACAGCACTTCCGCTTGGAAGATGGGCAGTGCCTGGAGGACGACAGCCAACAGCTACGCGTCTGGCGCGTGGGTTTTAAGGGCGATGAAGTATGGATTGAGGGCTAATAGACTCACCAGTAAATAGCGCCGCCGCCAAGCGGCGTTATTTTACTGTGGTATAAACCACTGACATTTCCCACCTTGATGTTGCTATGCTTCCCAGCCTCTTGATTCGCTAGGCATGGGAGCCATACGTTCGTGAAGACAGAATCCAGTACGTTAGCCTTTTCCGCCTTCATGGCGCTGCTCATTGGCTGTGCCGGTATCGTGGCCACCTTGGCCTCGAACTCCCAGGCCATCCTATTGGATGGCTTGTTCAATCTTATTTACTTTAGCGTAGCGCTGGTGACCATCAAGGTCAGCAAGCTTGCCAGCCGCCCGGATAGCGAGTCGTACCCTTTTGGCTACAGCTACTTCGAGTCGCTGGTTAATTTATGCAAAGGTTTGCTGATTTTGGGGGTATCGATCTTCGCGCTGGTGGATGCCGTGGCGGCACTGCTTACCGGTGGGCGAGAAATTTCAGCGGGGCTTGCGGTGATTTATGCGCTGTTTGCGACCGCCGCCTGTTCGCTGACCGCTTGGGTTATGCACCGCAGTCAGCGCCATGTCAGTAGCCCCTTGGTGGCCGCCGACAAACTCAACTGGCTGGTCAATAGTGTGATTTCAGGAGCCGTACTGGCGGCTTTTTGCCTAGTGATGCTGTTTGAGCATCTCGGCTGGCGAGCGGTGTTGCCCTATGTGGATTCCGTATTGGTGATTGCAGTGGTGGTGCTCTGCCTGGGAGTGCCCGTGCGCATGGCATCGCAAGCGCTAAGAGAGCTGCTCAACAAAACTCCGGAAGAAGCCGTCGCCGAACCGGTGCGCCAAGCCGTTGCCCGTGGCCTTGCCAATATCGACACCCTGGAAGTGCGCGTGCGTATGGTGCGCCCCGGCCGCCTGCTTTACGTCATCGTCCACGTGGTACTCCCCAAAGACCTCCCAGAGGCGACACTGGCAAACCAAGACGCGCTGCGTCAGCGCATCGATGAAGAAGTACGCCGCTACTACTCGCCAGTGGTGTGCGACGTGGTGTTCACCGCTGACAACCGCTGGGCAGCGCCCTCTTGTGGGCTGTTAGTGAAAAAGTACTCTAACTAAAAACTCCATCGCCTATCACTCCCTGTAGTTGTATGAGCAACTGTTATCGTCACAGGTAAGAGTGTAGCTAGGTTATAGAGCAGCGCGTCATTTCAGCCCTTATTCGCCTACCGTGACCACCCAATCAGGCTGAAACAGCGGCGGCGAAAACTCCTCTGGATAACCGCCCGGGTTGGCGATAATGCGGGTGCCGCTGTGTCGTGTATCCACCGGTTCGTGAACGTGGCCGTGAATCCACAAGTCCATCTTGCCCATCAGTTGCGGGAGGTGGGAGGCAAAGGCGGGCGAGAGCGCGTCGCCTATATACTGTTCGGGAATGCAACCGTGCAGTGGGGCATGATGGCTCACCACGACGCGGGGGCCATCGAAAGGTTGTTGAAGCTCGCGACTCAACCACTCCAGCGCCTCACGGTGCATCTCTTGGCTGGCTTGGGGAGTGAACACTTGGCCGGGAGCCGTGGTAATGATGCGAAAATCAGGCATGTAGCGCAGTGCTTTCGCTTCGGTGTCTAATGGATTGCGGGTGGGGTCGTCGGCATAGAGCGCAAAATCTGTCCAGAGCGTCGTGCCGTAAAAGCGTACTCCGCCAATGGTCACGCTGCGATTATCCAGCAGCTCAATATCATACCGAGCGGCTTCTAGCGCTAACTCTTGGCGCAGCAGCGGCATGCTGGTGCCGTAGAACTCATGGTTGCCCGGCACGTAGAGAATCGGCAGGTCGGGAAACTGCTGCCGTGCCCATGCCAACCCTTCTGCTCTGCGATGAATATCCCCTGCCAACACCACCACATCCGCCTCGGCAGGCGGCAGTTCGCGGTGTCCGTCAAAATGTTCTAAATGAAGATCGGATAAAACTCTTAAGCGCATAGAACGTCTCTCATTATGCTTACATGGGCCTGAGATTAAGCCGTTAATAGGCAAGGCGAGCGATAAATTGGCGGGCAAACTCGACCACCACGGCTTCGGCTTCCCGATGAGGAATATGACCGATGCCGGGTAGCATTTCGCAGTGAGCGGGACCTTGGGTATAGCGGGCAATACGCTCAGGCTGACGATGAGACCCGTACTCGTCTTTTTCGCCATGCAGCACGAGTGTCGGGCACTGTACTTGTTCAAGCGCTGGGATGAGTGACCACTCTGCAAACGCGGGGCTTAGCCATGTGTCCACCCAGGCGTTGAGTACCCAGCGGGCTTTGTCGCCGTGGTACCTGGCCAGCTTGGCGAACTGTTCCGGCGCTTGAAAAGCCGCTTGTGCCTCTTCGATACCGCGCCTTGTGCGCGTTTCGTTAAATGCTTGGGCGGCGATGGTGATAAGCCCCTGACACTGAGTTGCATAACGCCCAGCGCAATGTACGGCCATACAGCCACCCACGCTGTGCCCGAGGGCAATAAAGCGCGTGATCTGATAAGCCTGGCAAAGCGCTGCAAAGCTACCGGTAGGTTCATCGTCAACAAAGCTCAGTGGTAGCGGTGTTGCGCTGGCATTTGATTGGCCAAATCCTAGCCGGTCATAGGCAATCACCGGCTGGCGCGTGGCGGTACATAGCGCCGCGGGAAAACTGCGCCAGAGTTCTACACAGCCCAGTGAATCATGAAACAGCACAATCGGGACATCCGAGCGTGGATTATTTGGCTGCCACCTACGAGTATAAAGGCAACCGCCGGGAGCGCTTACCCAGCGGTCTTGATGGTGAATAGCGGGCATTGATGTCATCTTAATGTTGTTAGTGTGTAATGAGCTCACAGCCAACATAGCATGTAGTACGCCGCTAACGTTTTAAGAAGTTGCTTTTAAGCGGCAGCCCCACCCAGCTAGCCAAGGTGAACGCTTTTTCACTAAGCATCGCCATGCTGTGTATCTCTTGAGCACGTCGTCCTCAACGAAATGCTGCACCGCAACAAAAAGAGACTATACTGGTAAGGTTGTCCCACAGGAGGACCATGTAATGACAATCATAAAGGCAATCCCAGCACGTAATGATGAAGTGCTCGCGTTTTGGCAATGTCAGGCGCAGTGGCAGCGCGCCGCCAATGATGCACTCGCCAACTTTTACTGCTAACGAGCGTTTTGCTCGACTGTTATATCCCCTATAGACGAAAAGATAACACCCCAAGCCGACACCCTCTGTCGGCTTTTTTGTATTATGAAAATCTTTTCCATTCAACAGGCTAGGAAGAAGCAGCGCTTCTTTGTCCCCTTTTGTAAGCTATTTCTTACATGCCATGGCATATCACTTACATCTTTTTGACTAGCCACGCCTTGCAAAAGCGCCTAATATTCACATCACAGCTATCTTGCTGCATTGCACAAAGCAAACTGCGTATAACAAAAATGATTCTTCAACCTCTGCACCAGGAGTGTTCGCCATGCAAAATGCCTCTAATCAACACCCGGCAATGGAAGTCGATGTCATGGAAGTGTGGGCAAAACGCGCGCAGCAGCAACGCGCCGCGTTCGACGCCCTAGCTGCCTATATGCGTCAGCAGTAAGGCGCTGACTACGTCTTGGTCAGCGCCTTTGGCAAACGACCAAGACGTGGGGTGTCATGACTCCCACCCCCCCTCTTCAACGGGCTGCTGATCCAACTGCGCCAGATACGTCTCCTGCAGGATATACATACGTTTGACGTCACGGTATTGACCGTTGATGAAGAATTCCTGTACCAAGTGGCCCTCTTCGATGAACCCGCTCTCCTCGTAGAGATGGATCGCTTTGACGTTCTGTACCGCTACGATCAAGTAGACCTTGTGCAGATTCAAAATCGTGAAGGAGTAGTGCAGCGCTTGGCGAATCAGTGAGCGTGCGAACCCTTTGCCCTGATGCTCTGGGGTAATGATAATTTGAAACTCGGCGCTGCGGTGGATGTAGTCAATCTCAATGAGCTCCACCAAGCCAATGGCTCGGCCCGTGCTGTCTTCGGCAACAAAGCGCCGTTCCGCATTGTCGTGAATATGCTTGTTATACAGCTCCTCAAGCTCATCAAACGACTCGTAAGGCTCTTCAAACCAGTACGACATAATGCTCTGATTATTGTTGAGCTCATGCACAAAGCGCAGATCGTTACGCTCTAGGGCACGTAAAAACAGGGTGGGGCTCATGGAAGACACTCACTTATCAATTACATAATGCTCACCAGCAGGCAAGACGCACCTGCTGACAAAGCACACATTCATCCATATTCGTAGTGTAGCGGTTTACTTACCGTTAGGTGATTGGCCAGACACTACCGCTGAAATGAGAATAGCGCGCTTAACGGGTGCTGACGGCCTTCAATGAGCGCGCGCAGCAGTTGTGCGCCTATCATGCTGTAGGTAATGCCGTTGCCACCATAGGCCATGGCAAAATGTACCCGTGGCCCTAGCGCCTCATGAGGCCCGAAATAGGGTAAACCATCGTCCGTTTCCGCAAAGGTGCCGCCCCAACAAAACGTCGGGTTGATCTTTAAACCCGGCCAGAGCGCTTCTACCTTTGCGGCCAGCGTCTGGGCTTTTTCCATCACACGCGCATCCCGGCACTCCGGAATATCTTCCTCATCATCTTCACCGCCGATGAGCAGCCGCCCATCCTGGGTAGAGCGTAGGTAGAGATATGGCCGCGCCGACTCCCACACCAGGGTATGGCTTAGCTTGCCCAGCACCTCAAGAGGCAACGGGTCAGTGACAAACGCGTAGCTGCTGCGATTTTCGGCTACCGGTTCAGGCAACCACGACTGGCTCTCGTAACCCGCTGCGATAATCACCTGTTGGCAGCGCAGCGTCGCTCCGTTGCGCAAGATCACCTCGACACCCTCGGCGTTCGGCTCAAGCCGCTCGACCTGTGTGCGATCAAACACACCTCCGCCACGCCGCACCACATTTTCCAGCAGATGATACGCCATACGGTAAGGGTCGATGCTGGCGGCCAACGAGGAAAGAATCGCCCCTGGGGCTGAAAAACCGTAGTCGGATTCAAGCGCACGCTGGTCAAGCCAGGCAACGTCAAAGCCAAAGCGCTTGCGCATCGCAAGCTCCGCTTTCAGGGCCGCCACATCTCCGTCATGACTGGCAAAGTAGAGGCTCTGCTGACGGCTAAACGCCACATTGCCAAGTTCCGCCGCGAGTCGCTCCAGCGAATGAATCGCTTCGGCACAGCTACGATAAGCCATCACCGCATTAGCTTCTCCGTACTGCTCGGCCAAATGGACCATGTGGGTATCAATTTCGTACTGCAGCAGCGCCGTACTGGCAGCAGAGCTGCCCCACCCTACGTCCCTGCGTTCAAGAACCACCACTTGATGACCGTGGCGACTTAGCTCGTCGGCAATTAACGCCCCTGTAATACCGCCACCGATAATCACCGTTTCCGTTTGGTGATCGTGGGTAAGCTGCGGGAAAGCCGTTAACAGACCATTTTTCACCGTCCAAAACGGGTAACCACTTTTAAGATCCATCTAATTGCCTATGCTAGGTTGCCATGCGGTAGGAGTTGGTTATACAAACGATGACCCATGTTTGCGATAACCATAGCTGTTTATATCCATAGTGCCCTGTTCGGGAGGGCCGCCGGGAGAGAATCATATGATCGACTTACGTAGCGATACGGTGACACGCCCTACCGCCGCCATGCGAGACGCCATGATGTCAGCACCGCTGGGCGATGATGTGTGGGGCAACGACCCGACGGTGAATGCCTTTCAAGCCACGCTGGCCGAGCGAGCGGGTAAGGAAGCCGCGCTGCTATAAGAGCACGGCGTACTGATAGAGCTGCTCTACGCCACACAGATGGTGGTGCATCGTGATATCAGCGACAGCGATATTGAGCAGGTATTAGATATCATCAAGCGCTACTTCGTTCAGGCTTAACCGAGCGATTCGTCCCTTACAACAGCGCTGAGCCGAGTGCGAGGTGCACCGCGATGGCAGCCATCATCAGGCCAATCAGCCCATCGATGGTGCGCCATGCCGCAGGGCGGGAGAGCCAGGGCGACAGCGCCGCGCCGCCCCAGGCCAGCAAGCTAAACCAAAGAATCGACGCCGTTGACGCCCCGGCGACGAACACACCGGCGCTCTCCTGCTGAGCGCCAATGGCGGGAATTAACAGCAGCGTATCGAGATAGACTTGCGGGTTAAGCACCGTGACCGCCAGAGTTGCCAGTAACACGCCGCGCAAGCTGCGCGCTTTGGCGCTGTTGGCCTTTAAGCCTTCACGGCCACTGGCAGCTCGCCATAACGCTTGTGCCGCTAGCCAGGCCAAGAACAGCACGCCCACCCAGCGCATGGCTTCCATGGCGTTAGGCATGGTGAGCAAAAACGCACTGGCACCAAACATACCCGCCGTAAGCAGAATGATGTCCGCGCTCATACACAGCCCCGCCGACCACCAGTGATACTCACGACGAATGGCCAGCCCCAGCACATAGGCGTTCTGCGCCCCAATCGCCATGATAATGCCGCCGCACACCACTAAACCCGTTAGGTAGCTTTCCCACATCGCCGCTCGCCTTATGCTTGAGTTAAGAAAGCGCTAGGGTAAGGGTAAGTTGACATAACAAAAAATCATCTTGCTAATAGTTCATTAGCGCAGCTTATACACGCTCAGGTTAAGCGCTTATAAGCGCCGCAGCCCCCACATAAAGTAGGCGCCGCCGATCAGCGAAGCCACTAAGCCTGCCGGAATCTCATAAGGGAACATGATTTGACGGCCTACCCAGTCGGCCAGCACCATCAACAGCATACCGATCAAGGCAGCGCCTACTAAGTGCTGGCGGGCGCGGGCGAAGCCCATTAGCCGAGCCATATGCGGGGCCAACAAGCCAATGAAGGAGAGCGGTCCCACCACTAGCGTGGCGCAGGCGGTAAGCAAGGCGACCAGCAGTAACAGCGCTAGGCGCGCACGGTTCAGACCTATGCCCAGAGAACGCGCTGTGGCGGTACCCAGCGGCATAATATCTAGCCAGCGGGTGAACGGCAGCGATACCAACGCAAGCCCCGCCGCCATACTGCCTACGAGCAGCGCGCTGCCTACATCCACGTAATAAGTAGAGCCTGCCAGCCATGCAATAACCTGCTGGCCGCGCGGGTCACCGCCCGCCAGCAGCACGCTGCGCACCGCATCGAACAGCGCGCTAATCGCTACGCCGCTGAGCAGTAAACGCTCAGGCACAAAGCCACTCTTACGGTTGAGCGCTACCAGCACAAGCAGCGTCGCCAACGCCCCTAGCGTTCCTATCGCCACCAGCAGGGCATTGCTGGGGGCGGGGAGCAGGTAAATACCTAAAATCAGTGCAATGGCACAGCCACCGCTGATACCCAGCACTTCGGGGCTCGCCATAGGGTTAGCCGAAAGGCGCTGCAGAATAGTACCCGCTATTGCCAGCATCAAACCGCTGGCCGCTGCCGCCATCACGCGCGGAAAGCGCCACTCAATCACACCCCAATTCGTCGGGGCGATGATGCTCCAGCCGTTTGCCCCTTGCCCCACCAAATGGCCCACCACCATAGCTGCCACCAGCGCCAGCAGTAGCCCAGTGGCTAATCGATGGGGCGCGGCATGGCGCGTGATCACCACGCCGGAGGCCTGGGGAGGACGGTCGCCCTGCAGCTTAAGGCGCGGAATTAACCACATCAGCAGCGGTGCGCCTAAGGCGCCCGTCACGGCCCCGGTGGGAATCAGCGTCGCCACCATGCCGGAAAAGCGCTGCAGTAAGAGGTCCGTGGTGGCCAGCAGCACGGCGCCTAATAATGTCGACCAAAGCAAGCGCGCACGCAGCGTGCGTGCCCCCGCCATACGCACAATATTGGGGGCCGCTAAACCAATGAAGCCGATAATACCCACCACGCTCACCACGCTACCGGTAATAAACACCGCCAGCCCTAACCCGGCAAAGCGCAAATGCTTCAGCGAAATCCCCAGGCTTTTGGCGCTGGCGTCATCTAACTCTAAAACCGCCAAAGGACGCAGCAACAGCCATGCCGCCAAGCCGCAAATGGCAAGCCTAGGAGCCAGCGACGCCACGCCATCCCAACCATTTTGAGCCAGCGATCCCGCGCCCCAAATCAGCAGCCCGGAAAGCACCTCGTGGTTAAACAGCAACAGCGCGGTGGAGAGTGCGCCCAGGTATAAATTAACGACCAGGCCCGCCAACACCACCACAACAGGGGCCAAACCGCGCCGCCAGGAGAGCAGGAACACCAGCCCCACCGCCAGTGCGCCACCCGACAAGGCGACCCACTCACGCCCCACCACCAACAACCCTGGCGCCAGCAAGGTAGCGGTCATCAGCGCCAGATTAGCGCCCGATGCCACCCCCAACGTGGTGGGTGACGCCAACGGGTTGCGCAGCACCTGCTGCATGAGCACGCCCGCTAGCCCCAAACCGCCACCGGCCAACAGCGCGATCGAGAGGCGCGGCCACCAGGCGTAATAGAGCAGAAGCTCGTCGACATTCTCGAAAGAAGGGGTCACTAATGCCTCTAGGCCCAGCGCAAAACCGCCTTGGCTCTCTAGACCGACCCAAAACAGCACGACCATCGGCAGGCTCAGCAACAGACAAGCTTTCGCGGGGGTCATTCCTCCCATTCGTTGAGCAGCGCCTAGCATGATGCCCCTCCGTTGGTGGTGGCGGGACGATTCACCAAAAGAGCGAGGGCAGGCGGCTGCGTCATGGGAGTGACCTTGGATATAAGCAAACGAGTGCATGGAAATGAGCGCGTGAATGACTGTCGAAGATTCTAAATGATAATAATTAGCACTACAATTGACCCCTTGATTTATGTCTCCGCATGAGGAACCCCATCATGGCAGCCAAACCGAGCTATCGGCTTTTCGATATCACCCTTGCCAGACGCACCCAAGTCAGCGCCTCATTAGTCAGGTTTACTTTCACTGGCCCGGAAGTCAGCCATATGGCGACCTACGCACCGGATCAGCGTGTCAAGCTGTTCTTCCCCGAAGGCGGTGGTAGTCTCGATCCGCTGTTTGAGATTGCCAAGCTGGAAGAGCATGACTGGTACGGCGCTTACCGCGCACTACCGGATGCACAGCGCCCCTCTGCGCGCACCTACACCATTCGCGCTCTGCGGCCGGAGAAGGCAGAGGTGGACGTAGAATTTGTACTCCATGGCGACAATGGCCCCGCATCGCGCTGGGCTATGCACGCCCGCCCAGGTGACCGCCTTGCCATGACAGCCCCCGACGCTAACTCGGAAGGCCCAAAGCTGGGCTACGAGTGGAAGCCGCCCCAAGGTGTACGCCGTATTCTGATCATCGCCGATGAAACCGCCCTCCCCGCCGCCGCAGGCATTCTTGAAACTCTTGATGACCTGCCGCTCAAACCCAGGGTCGAAGCGCTGTTCGAAGTGCCTCGCAGTGACGACGTTCAGCCGCTGCCCCAAGCCGCTAAGCTGCACTGGCTGGCCCGCGATGCTGAACCCGGCTGCCAACACGGTGAGCTGCTGATGAGAGCAGTGCGCGATATTGATTTGCATAAGGAAATTCAAGCGCTAGGCGGCGTGCCTACGGCAGCCACTAGCAACGACGAAAGCGACGATGAGGACGGCCCACTCTGGGAACCCGCCACCCTGGATGACAGAGCTCCCTTCTACGCTTGGATAGCTGCTGAAACCAAGGTCGCTATGAAGCTGCGTCGCTACTTAGTCAACGAGTGCGGGCTACCCAAGCAGTACGTTACCAGCATGGGCTACTGGCGCCAGGGCAAGGCCAATGGTTAAAGGAACGGCAAACAACACGGCGTTAAACAGTGATCTCACACGCAAGCCAGCTCAAACGCCTATTGGCTGGCGAGACAGCCCTGACAGCTATGGGCGGGTCAGCCGTGCGCTTCACTGGCTGACCGCCACGCTGGTCACGCTGCAATTTACTGTGTTGCTGGCTTGGCGGGGAATGGGCGGAAACGCTATCACGCTGTTTTTGGCAAGCATTGGGCCTCATGGCTCGTTAGGGTTTCTGATTCTGATCGTGACGCTGGCTCGCCTTGGCTGGGCATGGGTCAACCGCAAGCAGCGTCCTCCGCAGCCGCTCGGATGGGATGGCCGCATAGCACGCCTTGTACATATCACTTTTTATGCGCTCCTGCTGTTGCTGCCTGCTTTCGCCATTTTGCGCCAGTACGGCCGCGGCGGGGCACTACGCTTTTATGGCATGGAGCTGCTGCCCGAAGCGGAACGCGACATCACCTGGATGATCGCCCCAGCCAAGCTCCTTCACGGCCCGCTCTCGTGGCTGTTATGTGGATTAGTCATCGGCCACATCACGATGGCGCTGATTCACCGCTTCTGGCTCAAAGACCGGGTACTGGCACGTATGGTGGGGGCAAGGGGGCGGTGAAGCATTGAGCAAAGCCACCGCACAGCTTTCGAGTAGTGCACAGCGCAACACTGCCGCCTACTCATCCCCTCGCCAACGGCTGCGTGGTTGGCTGGGGTAGCAAACGCGGCCTAAGGTGAGGCATAATCGAACGAATCTCAATCCAACTGTTCAAGGCTACCTAGTTCCCCCTGTGCGGCCTGGACATGGGTGGCTATTCATAGAGCATAATCCAGCCGCATGGACTACGACTACCTCAACAGTCTACGTAAATACCATCCCGCTTGGCGGCTGCTGCTGGCCGACCACGCACCGCTGATCATTGCCTTCGTGCATCGCAGTTTTATCGAGCCCAATGTGCGCAGCCTGCCGGAGCAGGAGCTGGCGGCAAGGCTGGAAGACTATCTGTTCCACCTTCGCCAGGGGCTGGGCGAAGGGCACTTCCCAAAGCCCGCGCGGGAGTATCTGAATGACTGGGCCAGCGATGAACGCGGCTGGCTGCGGCGCTATTTTCCCGCCGACTCGGACGAACCGCATTACGACCTGATACCTGCCGTCGAGCAAGCCATTCAGTGGCTGGCCGGGCTCGAGCAGCGCACCTTCGTGGGGGCGGAGTCGCGATTGAAGTTGGTCTTCGACCTGCTACGTGACATCTCCCAGAACAGCGAAACGGATCCCGAGACGCGCATCGCGGAGCTGAGTCGCCGCCGCGCCGCCATTGACGCAGAGATCGAGGAGATTCGTGCCGGCCATATGGCGTTCATGGATCCCACGCGACTACGCGAGCGCTTTCTTCAGGCCACCGACACGGCTCGGGCGTTACTGGCCGACTTCCGCCAGGTGGAGCAGAATTTTCGTGACCTGGATCGCCAGGTACGCGAACGAATCGCCACCTGGGAGGGCGGCAAGGCCGCGATACTGGAGGAGGTACTGGGCCAGCGTGATGCCATTACAGACTCCGACCAGGGCCGCAGTTTTCGTGCCTTCTGGGACTTCCTGATGTCCGCCGACCGCCAGCAGGAGCTCACCGAACTGCTGGAGTCGATCCTGTCGCTGGAGCCGGTCGCTGAGCTGAATCCTGACCCGAGGCTGCGCCGCATCCACTATGACTGGCTAACCGCCGGAGAAGCGACCCAGCGCACCGTGGCCCGGCTCTCCGAACAGCTGCGACGCTATCTGGACGATCAAGCCTGGCTGGAGAATCGGCGTATCATGGATCTGCTGCGCGGTCTGGAACAGCACGCCCTGGCGGTGCGCGAGAACCTGCCAACCACCCCTTTCATGACCGTAGAGGCTCCCGCCCCCGACGTCCAGTTGGCCATGGATCGGCCGCTGTTCAGCCCTCCCATCAAGCCACGTATCGAGCAGGCGCCGCTCGAGGAGGGAACCGCGGACATCGCTGCCGACCCACTGTTCGAACAGGTCTACGTGGACAAGGAGCGGCTGCGGGCCCGGCTACGCCAGGCGCTGCAGACCCAGCGCCAGATCAGCCTGGAGGCGCTGCTGCAGCGGCATCCACTGGAACAGGGACTGGCGGAGCTGGTGACTTGGCTGAGCCTGGCCACCGGGGAGGGGCTGGGCCTCGTCGATGAAACGCAGGAGCAGGTCGTGTATTGGACCGATGACCAGGGCCAGCAGCGCCGCGCCGCCCTGCCTGCGGTGATCTTCGTTAGTGGCCACCAGGGAGCCCACCCATGAACGAGACCGGCACCCCACCCAACGAGCGCGAACCGGCGCTCTCTCCGGTGTTGATCCAACTGTTCAAAGGCGTCCTCTACCGCGATGACCAGTCTGGAGCGTGGCAGGATCTGTTGCGACTCCAGGCGCAAGTACGCGACCATGCCGGTGTATTCGGGCTGGAGCTGATCCTGGACGAAGCCGAGGGCTACGCCTATTTGCGCCAGCGCCCGACCGAGGAGGGCGAGGAGGAGCTGCCGCGTCTGGTACCACGCCGCCAGCTCAGCTACCCGGTCAGCCTGCTGCTGGCACTGCTGCGCAAGAAGCTGGCAGAGCATGACGCCACCGGCTGCGATCCGCGGCTGATTCTCTCTCGCGAGCAGATCGCCGACATGCTGCGCCTGTTCCTGCCTGAAACAGGGGATGAAGTGCGCCTGATGAGCCGCATGGACAGCCATATCAAGCGGGTAGTGGAACTGGGCTTCCTGCGCCGGCTGCGCGGCCAGGAGGAGCGCTTCGAGGTGCGCCGCATTCTCGCCGCCTTCGTCGACGCCCAATGGCTCGCCGAGTTCGACCAACACCTAGCAGACTACCGCCAGCACCTGGATAACGACGATGACGGATAATCCGCAGAACGCGCTGTTCGACTTCGCCAGCGACGACTCTCACACCGGGTTTCGGCTCCAGCGCCTGGAGGTCTACAACTGGGGCACCTTTCATCAGCGAGTCTGGCACCTGGCACCGAATGGCGAAACCAGCCTGCTCACCGGCGACATCGGCTCCGGCAAGTCGACGCTGGTGGACGCCATCACCACCCTGCTGGTACCGGCCCAGCGCATCACCTACAACAAGGCCGCCGGCGCCGAACAGCGCGAGCGTAGCCTGCGCTCCTACGTGCTTGGCTACTATAAGACCGAGCGCAGCGACGGCGCCCTGGCCGCCAAGCCCGTTGCCCTGCGTGACTTCAATAGCTACTCGGTGATTCTCGCGCAGTTCTACCATGCCGGCTACGACCAGCACGTCACCCTGGCCCAGCTGTTCTGGCTGCGCGACAGCCAAGGGCAACCCGCTCGCAGCTATGTGGTCGCCGACCGGCCGCTGACCATCACCGAGGACTTCGCCAACTTCGGCAGCGACCTCAATGCCCTGCGCAAGCGCCTGCGCCAGCTGCCCCAGGTGGAGCTCTTCGACCACTTCCCGCCCTATGGGGCGGCGTTCCGCCGGCGCTTTGGTCTCGACAGCGAGCAGGCCCTGGAGCTGTTCAACCAGACGGTCTCGATGAAATCGGTCGGCAATCTCACCGAGTTCGTGCGCGGGCATATGCTGGAAGCCTTCGCGGTGGAGGAGCGCATCGACGCGCTGATCCGTCACTTCGAGGACCTTGACCGCGCCCACCAGGCGGTGCTCAAGGCGAAAGCGCAGATCGACGCCCTGCAGCCGATGGTCGACAACCTGGACCGCTACGCCGAGGCCAGCGACCAGGCCCGGGAGCTCACCGCCTGCCGCGAGGCACTACAACCCTGGTTCGCCGGAATCAAGGCACAGTTACTTGAGCAGCGGCGGGAGAAGCTGGAGCGGGAGCTGGAACGGCTGGCCTCGCGTATTGAGGCGCTGACCAGCGAGCAACAGCACAACCAGGCCAAGCGCGACGAGCTGAAGCAGGCCATTGCCGACAACGGCGGCGACCGCCTGGAGCAACTCAAGCGACAGATCAAGGATCAGGGCGAGCGGGCCGATGAGCGCCGTCGGCGGGCCGAGGAGTACCAAACGCTTACCCAGCGCCTGGCGCTGGACCCACTGGGCGACGAGGCGGTGTTTGTGGAGAACCGCCAGCGGGTGGAACACGCCCTCGAGACCCTGGAGGACCGCAAGGCCGAGACCCAGAACGCGGTAACCGAGGCGGCGGTCGCCTTCCGCGATGGCCGCGAGGGTGTCGAGGAGGTCGAGCGCGAGCTGAACTCCCTACGCCAGCGTCGCTCCAACATCCCTGCCGCCATGCTGGCATTGCGTGAGCGGCTGTGCGAGAGCACCGGGCTGCCAGTGGAGTCGCTGCCCTTTGCCGGTGAGTTGATCCAGGTGCGTGATGAAGAGCGCGACTGGGAGGGCGCCATCGAGCGCGTGCTGCACAATTTCGGTCTGTCGCTGCTGGTGCCGGATGCACACTATCAGGAGGTCGCCGAGTGGGTGGACCGCACCCACCTGCGTGGACGCCTGGTCTACTACCGGGTGCGCGAGCCGAAAGGCGCCAGCCTGCCGCAGCTGCACCCGGACTCCCTGGTGCGCAAGCTCGCCGTACGGCCAGACTCCGACTTCTACGCCTGGCTGGAACAGGAGCTCGCCCGCCGCTTCGACTACGCCTGCTGCCGCGACCTGGCGCAGTTGCGCCGCGAGCAACGCGCCATCACCCGTAGCGGCCAGATCAAGGCCAAAGGCGAGCGCCACGAGAAGGACGACCGCCACGCCATCAATGACCGTGCCCGCTATGTGCTGGGCTGGAGCAACGAGGCCAAGATCGCCGCCCTGGAGCAGCAGCAGTATCAGCTGCAGCAGCGGCTACAGCAGCTGGCCGACACCCTGAGCCAGGCCCAGGAGACCCAGAAGCAACTGGAAACCCGCGGCACCCTGCTCCACCGGATCGATGTCTACCGCCACTTTCAGGAGCTTGACTGGCACACCCCGACGCTGCTCATCCAGCGACTCGAGGAGGAGCGCCAGTCGCTCGAGTCAACCTCGGATACGTTGCGCCTGCTCCAGCAGCAGCTCGGCGACTTGGAAGCAGAGCTCAAGGAGCAGGATGCGCGCCTGACCGGGCTGCGCGACGAACGCGCCACTGCACGGCTCAAGTACGATCAGGCCGGTGAGACCCAGGCCGAGGCCGAAGCCCTGGTGGAGCGTACCGCTGCCACGGTGCGCGAAAGCGACTTTCCCCGCCTCGACGCGCTACGCCCCGAGGCCCTGCCCGAGCGGCGCCTGACCGTGGAGTCCTGCGACAATGCCGAGCGGGAGATGCGCACTTGGCTTCAGGGGCGCATCGACGCCGAGGAGAAACGCCTCAAGCGCCTCGGCGAACGCATCATCGACGCCATGCGTAGCTACCAGACCGAGTGGCCACTGGAGACCCGCGAGGTGGACGTCAGCATCGCCGCCGGCGACGAGTACCGCGGCATGCTCGAGCAGCTGGTCGGTGACGACCTGCCGCGCTTCGAAGCCGACTTCCGCAAGCTGCTCAAGGAGAACACCATCCGCGAGGTGGCCGGCTTCCAGGCCAAGCTCAACCAGGAGCGCGAGCTGATCCGCGAACGCATCGATACCATCAACCGCTCGCTGCACGCCATCGACTACAACCCCAACCGCTATATCCGCCTGCAGGCCGAACCGACCCCGGATCCCGAGGTACGCGAGTTCCGCGAGTCGCTGCGCGCCTGCACCGAAGGGGCGCTGACCGGTTCGGAAACCGAGGAGTACTCCGAAGCCAAATTCCTGCAGGTCAAAGCCATCATCGAGCGCCTGCGCGGGCGGGAGGGCCAGACCGAACCCGACAAGCGCTGGACACGCAAGGTCACCGATGTGCGCAACTGGTTCGTCTTCTCCGCCTCGGAACGCTGGCGAGAGGACGACGCCGAGCACGAGCACTACACCGATGCTGGCGGCAAATCCGGTGGTCAGAAGGAAAAGCTCGCCTACACGGTGCTGGCCGCCAGCCTGGCCTACCAGTTCGGCCTCGAAACGGGCGGGCAAAGTTCACGTTCATTCCGCTTCGTGGTCATCGATGAAGCCTTCGGCCGCGGCTCCGACGAATCCGCCCGCTACGGTCTGGAGCTGTTCCAGCGGCTCAATCTGCAACTGCTGATCATCACCCCGCTGCAGAAAATCCACATCATTGAGCCCTTTGTGGCCAACGTCGGCTATGTGCACAACGACGGCGGTCAGCACTCGATGGTGCGCAACCTCAGCATCGAGGAGTATCGCGCCGAGCGCGCCGCCCGCAGCATGATAAGCGCGTCATGAGCTGGAGTACCCCTGCATCCATCCGCGCGCAGGTGGAAAAGGCCTGGGACAGCGGCCGCCTTCTCGCCGCCCGGGTGTCCGGCGAATCGCCGTTCCCCCTGGAGATCCGCCTGCGCCGCCCCAGCGCCCGGGACATCACCGAGCGCTTCGGCGCGGTGATGGACTGGGTGAACGCACTGCGGGAGCAGAGCCGGGAGAGACGCGGCTACGGCTACGAACTGCGCTGGCAGCAGGTCAACAACCGGGTTCACGGCAGCAACGCCATTCCGGTGGCAGCGATCATCGCCGATGAAACCCAGGCCCTGCAGCTGATCCGTCGCCAGCAGGATGCCCAGCGCTTCCAGGCCCTGGTCGACACCCTGCTTCACCACCACCTCGAACTGCAGGATTGGATAGCGCGCCACCCCCTCGCCGTGCTCCGCCATGCCCACGACTGGCCCCGCCTGCTGGCCGTACTGGCGTGGTTCCTGGCCCACCCGCGGCCAGGGCTCTACCTGCGCCAACTGGACATTCCCGGCGTCGACACCAAGTTCATCGAAACCCGCCGGGGCCTGCTCGCCGAGCTGCTGGATGTGGTGCTACCGGCGACCGCCATCCACCGCGATGCCAGCGGCGTTAAGGGCTTCGCGCGCCGCTATGGCCTGCGCACGGAAGCGCCGCAGATCCGCTTCCGTCTGCTCGACCCGGCGCTGTCCATTCAGGGCCTGCGCGATATCGCGGTTCCGCCGGAGGAGTTCTCCGGGCTGAGCCTGCCGGTGCAGCGTGTGTTTATCACCGAGAACCGCACCAACGGCCTGGCCTTCCCCGAGACATCCGCCAGCCTGGTGATCTTCGGCTTGGGCTATGGCCTGGAGAGGCTGAGAGAGATCCCCTGGCTGCACGATAGCGCGCTCTGGTACTGGGGCGACATCGACACCCACGGCTTCGGCATCCTCAACCGCCTGCGCGCCAGCTTGCCCCATGCCCGCTCCCTATTGATGGACCGTCCCACTCTGATGGGCCACCACCCCCTGTGGGGCCAGGAACCCGAGGAGAAGCGCTACACCGGCCACCCCACCCGGCTCACCGCCGACGAGCAGGCACTGTTCGAGGAACTGCGCGCAGACCGTTTGGGCGCGAGGGTGCGACTGGAGCAGGAGCGCATCTCCTTCAGCGCCGTCGAGCGTGCGGTGGCGGCGACCGAGGTCATTACACAAGGGCGTTAATGCGCACCGCTATCGCGATGCTACGCATGACCTAACGCTGCATCGACTATCGGTAACAAGCTAGCAGGGTGCGGGTAATTGAATCAGCCCAGAGTTGAGAAATGCAAGGAGGTCAAGCACGAGAGATAGAAGCAACGATTCTCGTTTACTCTATGGAGATCGACTCCCTGTAAGATAAACTCCTTGCACAAGGAAACCAGCATGTTCGAGGTCAAGGGTGCCACTTTCGTTTCGAGATCAACGGCAAATGCCTGCTGCATTCTGTGGCGCACCGTTTCAAAGAGGGCAAGATCTACGGGTTGATCGGCCATAACTCTACTCGTCGATTTGATCAATGATCTACACCCAGACTTACCGAATATTGCCTCGGTAGACATACTCAACCCGACGAGGCTGCTCCGCGATATAGTACGCGTTATGCCAAGCCGCTGGGCATGCTAAACTGCTATTTGTATCGCTGTTTTTTGCTCTGGAGGCCGCCGTGACGAATTCCCACCGCCGTAAGTTACCCATCGGGATTCAGACGTTCTCGGATATCCGCGAGGGCAACTATTACTACGTCGATAAAACCCCGCATATCGAGCGTTTGGTTAATCAGAACAAATACTATTTCCTATCGCGGCCGCGCCGCTTCGGCAAAAGCCTGTTGCTGGATACCCTGCGCTGCCTGTTTGAAGGCCGCCAAGCGCTATTTGAAGGGCTCTATATTCATGATAGGTGGGACTGGCAGCAGCGCTACCCGGTGATTCGTATTAGCTTTGCCGATGGAGTGATGCAGAGCCGTGAAGGGCTGGACGAGCGTATTCGTGAGCAGTTAAGGGTTCAACGCGAGCAGTTCGGCATTACTCAGCATCATAAAACCGATATACCGGGTGAATTTTCTGCCCTAATCCGCGCCGCCCACCAGCAGAGCGGCCAGCGGGTGGTTGTGCTGATCGATGAGTACGACAAACCGATTCTGGATAATATCCTGGTGTCGGAGCGCGCCCGAGAACTACGCGAGGGCCTGAAAAACCTTTACAGCGTTATCAAAGACGCCGACCCGCACTTGCACTTTGTGCTGCTTACCGGTGTTTCCAAGTTCAGCAAGGTCAGTCTGTTTTCGGGCTTGAACAATCTGCGCGATATTACCCTGTCGCCCGACTATGCGACCCTTTGTGGCTATACCGATGACGACATTGATACAGTATTTGAACCCGAACTGTCTGGGTTAGACCGTCAGGAAATCAAACAGTGGTATAACGGCTATCGTTGGGGTGGCCGAGAGGTTACGTCTGTCTACAATCCCTTCGATGTACTGTTGCTGTTCCAAGAACAAGAGTTCGGCCCGTACTGGTTTGAGTCTGCGACGCCGACGTTTTTGGTCGATATCCTCAAGCAGCGGGGAGTGTTTACCCCTCGATTGGAGACCTTACAGGCAAAAGCGCAGTTGCTAGGGCGCTTTGATGTGGATGACATCACCACCGAAGGGCTACTTTTTCAAACGGGTTATATCACCATTAAGGACGTGCAGGAGCCCATACTGGGCTATCGCCTCTATACGCTAGGCTTTCCGAATCGAGAGGTGGAAAGCAGTCTCAACGATTTATTGCTACCGGTACTGGGTATCAACGCAAGCGAGGCACAAACCCATCAACTGGCGTTATTCGATATTTTTCAGCGCCATGATCTGGCTGCTTTGGAAGCTCATCTCAAAGCCCTTTATGCAGGACTCCCCCACGACTGGTACCGCAACAATCCCATTGCCCAATATGAAGGCCACTATGCCAGTGTCTTCTATAGCCACTTTGCCGCTCTGGGGCTGGATGTGACGGTGGAAGATGCCAGCCACCACGGCAAGGTGGATATGAGTGTGGACGTTGGTGGGCATATTTACCTGTTTGAGTTTAAGGTGGTCGAACAACTGCCAGAAGGTAAAGCGCTGACGCAAATCAAATACAAGGGCTATGCCGATAAGCACCGCGCCTCCGGCAAACCCATACACCTGATCGGCGTGGAGTTTTCCAGCACCCAGCGCCAGATTGTAGCGTTTGAGGTGGAGACCTTGGTTAAAAGCTCTTGAACCATCCCTGGCTCAACAACCCTACGGCGGTTCGATTGCCTCCATTTCCACACTAGTCGGCTGCTCACCATCTAGCTGCTCTGTCGCCAACAGCTTGCCACTCTCCAGCCGCACCAACCTATCCGCGAGGTGGAAATAGCGGTCATCGTGGGTGATCACCAGCACCGCTTTGCCCATGCGTTTTAGCTCGAGCAACACCTCGCAGTAAAACACCTCTTTGAATAACGGATCCTGATCCGCCGCCGAGGAATACCGTCACGTAACGCTGGCCGCGCCGAGAGGCGGTTTCGTCGACGCCGACGGTGGCCACGTTGCTCAAATCCAGCTCCCCCAGCATGCATGCGGCCGACGTAGTGGTGCACGATGCGCCACAGCCGCTTGTCGGAGATCTCCAGCTGCCGGGAGACGGCCAGTACCGGCATCTCCTTGACCAGCGACATGGCGGCTTGCTCGAACAGCAGGGTGAAGTCGCTGCCTGGCCGCGCCCAAGGCACCTCAATGCGCTTGACGCCATGTACGGGGCACTTAGTGCGAGGCACGCGGGCATGCAGGTAGCAGTGGTGCTGGAAGAAATTGAGGTGCCGCCAGGTCTTGTCGGCGAAGTCGTGAGCCGGGCAGGCCTTGCCGCACTCAGGACAGGGGTAGAGGCTGCCTCGCTCGGCCTCGACGTAGAGGTCCAGGCGATGGGGTGACACGGAGGTATCCAGGTGCTGGTCCTTGAGGATCCAGGGCGCTTCCAGGCCCAGGCCGAGGGTCAGAATCTGGGTGCCGTCCATGCCATGCCTCCTGTCGTCGTGGAGGTCATATCCTGGCCCAGCTCAGGGGGCGAATTCCACACCCAACGACGAAGAGCCCACTTTTGTGGCGGTTGACCGTCAGCCGGAGTGAGTTCTCGAGAAAATCACTCAGGCTGGCCATGACGCGCTCGCCCGCTCGCCGACTCCTGACATACACCTGCAGGTCGTCGGCGTAGCGGCAGAAGCGGTGGCCGCGACGCTCCAGCTCCTTGTCCACGTCATCCAGCAGAATATTCGCCAGCAGCGGACTCAGCGGTCCGCCCTGGGGTGTTCCCTGCTGGCGTGGCGCAGCCAGACCGTCCTGGAACATCCCGGCTTCCAGGTAGCGGCGGATCAGGCGCCGTACCCGCTTGTCGCGGATACGGCGCGCGACCCGCGCCATCAGCAGGTCGTGGTTCACCCGGTCAAAGAAGGCTTTCAGGTCAAGATCGACCACCCAACGGTGGCCGGCCGCCACATAGGCCTTCATCGCCGAGACGGCCTGCTGGGCACTGCGCCCTGGCCTGTATCCGTAGCTCGATGCCGAGAATGTCGGATCGAAGATCGGCGTCAGTACCTGAAGCAGCGCCTGCTGGATCAGCCGGTCGGTCACCGTGGGGATGCCGAGCTGCCGCGTCCCGCCCTTGGGCTTGGGAATCTCGACGGCCCGGATCGGGCTGGGATGATACTCACCGGCCAGCAGCCGCTCACGCAGCGTCGGCCAGTACTGTTTCAGGTGATCGGCCAGCTGGTCCACCGTCATGCCATCGGCACCCGGTGCGCCTTGGTTGGCAACCACCTTCCGGTAAGCCCGCGCCATGTTGGCCTTCGCTACCACGGCCTCCATGAGCGGGGCGGGCTCCGCTTTCGTCCACGATGACGACGCCGGGACCGTCTCGACGCCCACCGGCCGGGACTCAGGGTTCCGCCCCTGCCCCTCTGGGTGGGTGACGGTATCAGCGTCAGTGTCTGTCTTCATGATCGATCCTCGAGACGTCATCGCCTACTCGCGGTTCTTCATGTTCGGCCCTTGGTGCCGGGGTGAATCGGCACTTACTATGGCCTCTGCTGACGTCTGGTGATCCATCCCGTCGCCTCTCGACGCCGGTAGCACCGTGGCAGACCACCAGACCTCCCAGGGTAAGACGCGCGACCTTCCCGCTTATGCCTGTCGGATTTACGTCATGGCGTTCCGTGCAAGTATCGGGCTTTGGTGATGCGTGCCACCTCACCCCGCCATGACGCCTCGTATCCGCTTCCTGTTCGTCAGGCCAGCGTTTTGCCTCGGGCTGCCTTCAGATTCTCCCTCGCGGGAGACACCCTTGCCGTCGGCTAGCACTTCCCCTTGCCGGGCGTGCAGGGGACTTTCACCTCCAAGTCATTCCAAGGCACCACCCTTGGAAACAGCGCCAGTCAGGCGCTGCGCGCCATGCCTGGCGCACACACATCATCAAGGACGTCGACCTCAAGGTCGGCGACGGCGAGTTCGTGGTCTTCGTCGGCCCCTCGGGCTGCGGCAAGTCGACCCTGCTGCGCCTGATCGCCGGGCTCGAGTCGATCAGCGACGGCGAGCTCAGGATCGCCGACGACGTGGTCAACGACCTGCCGCCCCGCGAGCGCGGCGTGGGCATGGTCTTCCAGTCCTACGCCCTCTACCCGCACATGACGGTCTACGAGAACATGGCCTTCGGCCTCAAGCTGACCAAGATGGCCAACGAGACCGTCGATGAGCGCGTGATGGCCACGGCCCGCATCCTGCAGCTCGAGGAGCTGCTGCACCGCAAGCCCAAGGAGCTCTCCGGCGGCCAGCGCCAGCGCGTGGCCATGGGGCGCGCCATGGCCCGGGAGCCGCGCATCCTGCTGTTCGACGAGCCGCTCTCCAACCTGGACGCCTCGCTGCGCGTGCAGATGCGCAACGAGATCGCCCGCCTGCACCACCGCCTGGGCTCCACCATGATCTACGTCACCCACGACCAGGTGGAGGCGATGACCCTGGCGGACAAGATCGTGGTACTGCGCGACGGTCGCATCGAGCAGGTCGGCAGCCCCCAGACGCTCTACCAGCAGCCGGCCACCAGGTTCGTCGCCGGCTTCATCGGCTCGCCCACCATGAACTTCATGCCGGCCGAACTGCTCGGCGGGAACGAGGAGGGCTGTCGGGTCCAGGCCCCGGGGCTCGGCGAGCTGTCGCTGCCCCAGGACGCCAGCGGCCAAGGGCCCGGCGCCGAGCTGTCGCTGGGCGTGCGCCCCGAGCACCTGCGGCTGGCCGAGGCCGAGGGCGACAACCGCTTCGAGATCGTCAACGTCGAGTACCTGGGCAACGAGGTCTATGTCTATCTCGAGCCACGGGAAGGCGACACCCTGCTGATCCACCGCAGCGAAGCGCCCAGCGACTGGCAGGTCGGCCAGGACGTCGCTCTGCGCGTCGATGTCGAGCATACTCACCTGTTCGACGCCTCCGACCGGACACTGGCCATCGCCACGCAGCGCCACGCTGCCTGACAGGGAGACATCACCAATGGGACACCTGACACTCACCGGCATCGGCAAGGACTACGACGGCGTCGAAGTCTCGCGAGACATCGACCTGAGCATCGAGGATGGCGAATTCGTGGTCTTCGTCGGCCCCTCCGGCTGCGGCAAGTCGACGCTGCTGCGCATGATCGCCGGCCTGGAAGAGATCAGCCGGGGCGAGATGTGCCTGGACGGCGAGCGTCTCAACGAGACGCCGCCCCAGGAGCGCGATATCGGCATGGTCTTCCAGTCCTACGCGCTCTATCCCCACATGACGGTGGCGGAAAACATGGCCTTCGGGCTGAAGCTCGCCCACGCCGACAAGGCCGAGATCAAGCAACGGGTCGAGGCCGCCGCCCACCCCCTGCAGCTATCGCCACTGCTGGATCGCCGCCCCAAGGCACTGTCCGGCGGCCAGCGCCAGCGGGTGGCCATCGGCCGCACCCTGGTCAAGCAGCCCCGGGTATTCCTGTTCGACGAGCCGCTGTCCAACCTCGACGCCTCGCTGCGCGTCGAGATGCGCGTACAGCTCGCCGAACTGCATCGCCGACTCGGCGCCACCATGGTCTACGTCACCCACGACCAGGTCGAGGCCATGACCCTGGCGGACCGGATCGTCCTGCTCAGCAGCGGTCGCATCGCCCAGGTCGGCGCGCCGCTGACGCTCTACCACTTCCCCGAGAGCCTGGAAGTCGCCGCCTTCATCGGCTCTCCCCGCATCAACACCCTACCGGTCACGGTCATCGATCCCGGCAAGCGGCGCACCGGCGTGCGACTGCCCAACGGCGAGACACTGCCCGTGGCGGTGGATGGTTCGCGCCTGACGGAGGGCGACACGGCCACCCTGGGCATTCGTGCCGAGGATTTCGTCACGCCGGATACGGCCGATGCCCTGCTGCAAGGTCGCCTGGGCGTCGCAGAACGGCTCGGCTACGAGACCCTCGCCCACATCGACGTGGACGGTGTCGAAGGCACCGTGACCCAACGTCTCGACCGTCTGGCGTGCCTCGAGCCCCGACAAGCCCTGACACTGGGCCTGTCCGGCGAGCAGTGCCATCTGTTCGATGCCGAGGGTCAAGCCTGTCCCCGCCAGGTGGAGATCCCCGGCATCGCCCGATGACGCGGGCGGCTCGCGTCCGCCCCGGTGCGCCGCACCGGGGCCTCCCGGGTGCCTGGCGGGCCTGACACCGAGCGACTGCTGATCCGGCTTCTCGTCACGATCGGCCAGGCCCGTCAGGCTACTGGAGAAAGGAGAAGCCGGGCGGATACCGGTGATAGCCATCGAAATCCTCCTTGCCCAGCGGCACGCCCTCCGCCCTGGCGATGGCATAGACCATCGACAAGTGGAAGAAGAAGTTCGGCAGGGCGAAGGCCTGGACGTATTCGTCCATGGGCAGGGAGATGACCGCGTGTCCCGCCGTGTCCTCGCCCAGCGGCGAGTCCCCGGGATCCCGGGGAATGGAAAGCGCCAGGATGAACTCACGGCTGCGATCGAGCTGCTCCCGGACGCTGGCGTAGCGATTGACCTCGCCATCGTCTCGGTCGTCGCCGGCGTCGAAACAGACCTCCGGGACCCTGGCCAGCCGGCAGCAGGCGCGGAGCGCGAAGTTTGCCGCGATCCTGGCCTGGGTGTGCAAGGGGACATATCCGGCGCCAGGCTGGCCTGCAGAATGCCGTGTCGCGCCGTATCGTGTCGTTCGATCTTCTCCATGAGCGCTGTCAGGCGCTCCAGATAGTGAACCAGGGTGTCCTGAACCGTCACGGTTATCCCTCCTCTCCCTCGTCGCGTCTCTTCCCGCCAGCGCCGGCGATGGTCGTCAGCGCCGCTCCAGGCGTTCCGCCAGCCAACGCCGGGTGCCCGATTCTCCTTCACGTTCGGCATGCTCGGCCAGTGTCATCGCCAGCTCCAGGTCACCGCTATCCAGGGCGGCCCGGATCATGCGTCGCCAGTCGAGGGGCGCCGAATCGACCGGCTCGTGCTCAGGAGGTGGCTCGGCCTGTGTCGGGCTCGTCGGCACCGTCTCGGCGCCACCGCTGCCCAGCAGTGGCGCCAGCAGACCATCACTCTCGCCCAGCGGCCTCACCCGCAGCGATACCTCGCCACTGGCCAGGTGCGGCGCCACCGGATCGACCACCGCCGGCTCGGCGAGATGACGCGCCCGTGCCTGGGCTCGCGCCGGGTGCAGCAGTTCGCTTTCCGCGGCCCGAGCGGCATCGGACGTCAGGACCACCAGCCGGTCGGCCCGGGCCGAGGGCGTGATACCGAAGCTCAGGTAGAGGCGGTCGTCGTTCAGGCCCCGTGTCGGCTGGTAGGTGAACTCCCGCCAGTCGAAGCGGCGCTGTATCGCGCCCGTCTCGTCGAGGATCAACACCAGGGGGGCGAACAGTGACAGATGCCCCTGGTCGTCGCGCCACACACGGCTGATCAGCTCCAGGCGCAGCGGCCCCATGCCGCGCGGCAGCTCCATGGCGTGAAAGGGGCTGGGACCAGTATCGAAGCGGTGAATCGGCGTCTCGGGGCCGAAGCACAAGGTTCGCTCGTCATGGCCGGCCAGCGGCGATAACGGCAGGGAATCGAGCCCTCGACAGCAATCGCTGGCGCGCTCGAGCCAGGCCTCGTCGGGCCGGTGTTCGGTGGCCGAAGGCGTCGTCGTGGCGCAGCCGCCGAGCAGCAGCGCTCCCAGGGCGCCTGCCAGGGCGAGACGGCGTTTGGCCGCCCTGCGGGAAACTTCGATGGACATATCATGACCTCGTGGGGTGGCAGGAAAGCGGTGACAAGGAAAAATGCCGGTGCCCCAGGGCACCGGCCAACGATCAGCAAACTGTCATCTCACGCCATGCGTGAGGCTTACCACCAGGCCTCGGCCTGTAGCCCCACGGTCACGCCGTCGTACTCGCCCATGTCGATGGACTCGCTGGCAGCGTTGTAGACATCACCATCCCAGTTGGCATAAGTCACGAAAGCGCGCAGCACCGGACGCGCGAAGGCCCCGCGTCCCGCCGACCACTGCTGGGCCAGGGTCAGTTTGGTCAGGTCGGCGGTTTCCATGCCGTCATCCTGAGGGTCGACACGGTCATAGCCGAGTTCCAGCGCCGTGCTCTGGGTGTCGGTCCAGTAATAGGTCGGTCGAACGCCGGCCGACAGCCAGGTCTGCCCCTGGCCGTTGTCCAGGTCACGGTCCTCGTAGATGGCGGCGTAGAGCATGTCGATATCCGGTGTCAGGTTGACCTGACCGTGATTGAGCACGCGAATCATGTCGCCTTCCGGCGTGGTCGACGCCGTGTTGGCACGACCGGAACCGCCGATGATGCCGTCGGTGGCATACTGCACCGCGAACTTGTTGTAACCACCGAACCAATCGCCCTGGGTGTGCTGCAGGGTCACCATGTACCCCTTCTTGGGATCGATGCCGGCGCGGTCCTGGGCATCGGTGAGCGTTGCCGCGCCATAGTCGTAGCCGATCTCGAGGCTACCGCCCGGATTGGTCGCGATGTCCGCCAGGCGAATGTCGAGGGTGTTGTTGGCGAGGTTCTGGCGCCCATCGGGGAACTCGGTGTCCTCGCTGGTGTTGCGCAACCAGGCCAGGCTCAACTTGCCGAAGCCCAGGTCGATGTTCTCGATACCGCCACCGGGCCCCGAGAGGTCCCAGTAGTAGTAGTCGTTCAAGTGGATGTCATGGCGCTGGTAGTAGCGCTTGCCGGCCCAGAGGGTCGCGTTGGGCAGTGCCTCGATCACCCCGGTCGCCTGGACGTTGAGCTGGCGCAGCGCCATGGTGTTGCCATCGTCGCTTTCGCTGTCCAGGGCCTCGAAGTCGTTGGCCTGCTCGTTGACGTAGGCCACCAGGCTGTCGAAATAGAAGGTCTTGCCGTCCTTCTCGTAGAGCGTCGAGCCCAGGCCCAGCTCGGCGTAGGTCTCGCACTCGTTGCCGAGGCGGTACTTGGCCGGCGCGCCGGCTGCCTGGAAGCACGCCTGGTCGCCACCGCCGGTGGTCGAGCCGATTCCCGAGCGACCATAGCCGTGGAAGTCGACGTCGGCGGCCTGTGCAGCCCCGGTCGCTCCCAGGGCGATGGCGGCGGTCAGGGTGGAGAGCGTAAAGCGTCGTGTCCTGAGTGAGGTCATGATGATCCCTTTCTTGTTGTGTATGGCAAAGCCGGGCTTGAAACCCATGCGCTCTTGAAGCCCGGTCGGGCGTTAGCGGCGACGGCTCCCTGACGGGATGCCGCCGTACTGTGTCGGAAAGGAGGCGCCCTGTTATCCTCCCCGCCCCATGGATGAGGGGCGGGGGAACGGGGCGTAGGCGATAGTGAGCGGAGGCGAGGATGAACACCACCATCAAAATCGGCACCGACAGCGGCAGCAGGATGTGCCGGAACGCCTGCCAGGTGCTCGCTCCATCGATCATGGCGGCCTCCTCCAGGGAGCCGTCGATGGATTCGAAGTAGCCCTTGATGGTCCAGATATGCAGGGCCACAGCGCCGAGCGAAGCGAGAATCAGCGAGCCATGGGAGTTGATGCCGAGCCAGGGCACCAGTTGGCCGAGCCGGTCGAACAGCGCATAAAGCGCCACCAGCGACAGCACTGGCGGGAACATCTGGAAAATCAGCATCCCCTTGAGCAGCCCCGCCTTGCCGCGAAAGCGCATACGGGCGAAGGCATAGGCACTGGTAGTGGCGAGCAACAGGATCAGCACCGAGGACACCGCCGCCACCTTGACCGAATTCCAGAGCCACAAGAGCACCGGAAACGGTGGCTGTACGACGCTGCCATCGGCGCGCTCCCAGGGAATCCCCAGCGCCAGAGACCAGTGCTCCAGGGAGAAGCGTTCGGGAATCAGGTTGCCGGTGGCAAAATTGCCCTCGCGAAAGGAGATCGAGATCACCAGCAGCAAGGGAAATGCCACCAGGGCGACAACACCCAGCAGGGCGAGATGCGCGGCCAGCTTGCGCGCACGGATGGAACGCGGTTGAACCATGGCCATGGAAGAATCCTCCTGGAATCCGGACCTACACCTCGACCCGGGAGAGCCGCAGGTTGAGCAACGACAATCCCATCACCAGCAGGAAGATCAGGGTGGCGATGGCCGCTGCCAGCCCGAAGTCCTGCCCGGCATCCTGGAAGGCGATGCGATAGGTGTAGCTGACCAGCAGGTCGGTGGTGCCTGCCGGCGTACTCGCCCCGAGAATGTCCGGGCTGCCGCCGGTGAGCAGGGTGATCAGCACGAAATTGTTGAAGTTGAAGGCGAAGGCAGCGATCAGCAGCGGTGTCAGCGGCTTGATGATCAGCGGCAGGGTGATCCGGAACATGTTGGTCAGGGGCCCCCCGCCATCCACCGCCGAGGCTTCATACAGATCACGCGGCACCGACTGCAAGAGCCCCATGCACAACAGCAGCATGTAGGGATACCCCAGCCAGGTATTGACGATCAGCAGCATGGTCCTGGCCATGGCCGGATCGGTGAACCAGTTAGGACGGATGCCGAACAACCCTTCGAGGATCAGGTTTATCTCACCGTAGGACTGGTTGAACATGCCCTTGAAGATCAGGATCGAGATGAAGGCCGGCACGGCATAGGGCAGGATCAGCAGCGTGCGATACACGGCCTTGCCCCGCAGTTGCTCCCACTGCAGCAACGAGGCCAGCACGAAGCCCACCGCCAGGGTGAAGAGCACCGTGAGACCGGCGAAGACGAAGGTCCAGACGAAGATGGCCAGGAAGGGGCCCCGCACGTCGGGATCCAGCAGCACGCGTGCGTAATTGTCCAGCCCCACCGCCACCGGCCAGCCCGGTGTCAGGCGTTCGCCCTCGCCGTCGACGAAGAAACCATGCTCGCGATCCGGCGTCAGTCGAGTCCCGTCACGTAGATCGGTGAGGCTGCCATCGGGGTTTTCCGTGTAGCGCGGCAGAATCGGCGCGAAGTGCCGCAAGCCGGCCATGCGCAGCTCGACGCCCTCGGGAGTGGTCAGTACCAGTCGCTGGAGGCGCTCGCGCTCGGCGATCACCTCGCGCATGCCCAGGACCTCTCCAGCCGGTGGCGACTGGGCGGGATGCACCGCCAGGGAGCCTCCCGACTCGCTGTCGACCAGGGGCTCGGATATCAGGCGCGACGCCCCGATACTCGTCTCTTCCCCCTGGGCCTCGAGATAGAGCCGGACACGCTCGCCTTCGCGGTAAAGCCGGAAATCGAAGGCGCTGCCCTCGGCCTGATAGGTACGCTCGAGAAACTGGGCACGCACCCGCTCCTCACTGAGCAGGTTGCTCGAACTGTAGTTGCTGAAGCTGATGCCGACGGTATACAGCAGTGGAAAGATCACGAAGACGCCCATGCCGGCCAGTGCCGGGAAGACGTAGCGATGACTCATCAGCTCGCGCTTGCCGAACACTACCGCCAGGGAAGCCCCCAGCACCAGGAACAGCAACGCGAACATCCACTGCCCCCGCAGGTGGAACGCCACCACCAGCCACAGCAAGGATACCACCAGCGCCGCCACCAGGGCGCGGGAAATCCAACGGCGATAGCGCTCGGCAAGGGAGCGGGAACGATGGCGCGGCAGGCCGCGTGAAGCATTGGTCGTGAACATGGCCGGTCACCTGCCGCCCGCGACCGGACCGGAGCCAGGACGCGGACGAATGTTGGGAAGGATCACTGAATCGAGGTACGCATGCGCTCGGCGGCAGCATCGAGTGCGGCCTGTGGCGCCTGGCGGCCACTGCCGATGTTCTGCAGCGCCGGCTCCATGGCCGACCAGAAGGCCCCCATCTCGGGAATGTTGGGCATGGGGTCGCCGATCTCGGCGTTGGCCAGGGTGGCCGCGATATTGGGGTTCTCGCCCAGTTCCGCCTGATAGGCCCGATGCGCCACCGCGCCCAGCGAACCGTCACTGTTGAAGGTCCGCAGCCCTTCTTCATCGAGCAGGTAGCCCTCGAGGAATTCGGTGGCCAGGAAATCGTTGGGCGAAGCGGCATTGATCATGGCCGCGGTCACCCCGAACAGCGGCTTCGCCCTTTTCTCCCCTACCTTGGGCAGCGGCGCCACGCCGAAGTCGATGCCGCTCTTTTCCAGGTTGCTCCAGGCCCAGGGGCCGCTGATCATGGTCGCCACCTCGCCACGATTGAAGCGCGAGGCCATGACGTTGTAGTCGGTTCCCTCGGGCAGCACGCCGGAGTCGATCAGCTCGCGCAGGCGTTGCGCGCCCTCCACGGCCCCGGCATTGTTGACGCCGATGTCGCCGACGTCATATCCCTCGGCGGTCCGCTTGTAGGGATAACCACCATTGGCGGCCAGCAGGGGCCAGCCGTAATAGGGTTCGCCGTAGTCGAACAGGATCGCCTTCTTGCCCTCCTCGCTCAGTTCGGCGTCGAGCTCGGCCAGGGCCTCGAAACTTTCCGGCGCTGTCTGGACGATATCCTTGTTGTAGATCAGGCCCAGCGACTCCACTGAAATGGGATAACCGTAGGTTTCGCCATTCCAGACCATCGCGTCCCAGGTGAAATCGAAATAGCGCTCGCGATACTCCGTCGACGGCGACATCCGCCCTTCTTCACCTCGCCGATGAAGGACTTCGGCTACGACATCAGCGACTATCGGGACGTCGACCCGCTGTTCGGCACTCTCGAGGACTTCGACCGCCTGGTGGAGGCCGCCCATGCCAGGGGGCTCAAGGTCATCATCGACCAGGTGCTGTCGCACACTTCCGACCAGCATCCCTGGTTCGTCGAGAGCCGTCAGAATCACGACAATCCACGCGCCGACTGGTATGTCTGGGCCGACCCGCGCCCCGATGGCACGCCGCCCACCAACTGGCAATCGATCTTCGGCGGTGCGGCCTGGCAATGGGATACCCGGCGCCGCCAGTACTACCTGCACAATTTCCTGGCCGAGCAGCCCGATCTCAACTTTCGCCATCCCGAGGTCGTCGAGGCCGTCCTCGGCGAAGTGCGTTTCTGGCTGGATCGAGGCGTGGACGGCTTCCGTCTCGACGCCATCAATTTCTGCACCCACGGGGAGCTGCGCGACAACCCGCCACGGGAGGCGCTCGAGGAAGGCTTCATGGGTGTCCGCCCGGACAATCCCTATGCCTTCCAGCACCATCTGCACGACAAGACCCAGCCCGAGAACCTGGCCTTTCTCGAGCGCCTGCGCGCCCTGCTGGACGAATACCCCGGCACCACTTCGGTGGGCGAGGTCGGCGACGACGATTCGCTGACGGTGATGGCCGACTACACCCGGGGCGGCAAGCGGCTGCACATGTGCTATTCCTTCGACCTGCTGGGCGAACGGCAACCATGACGTGACACGGCTGGCCACGCGCTGGAATGCCGAGCAAGACGCGGCGGCCCTGCGCCTCTACATGGCCTTCCTTCTCACCCAGCGCGGCAGTATCTGCCTGTATCAGGGCGAGGAGTTGGGATTGGGCGAAGTGACGTTGGACTTCGACTCCCTGGTCGACCCCGCCGGCATCGCCTTCTGGCCCGCCTACAAGGGACGCGACGGCTGCCGCACCCCGCATCCCTGGCGACACGACGCCGCTCATGGCGGCTTCTCGACGACCGCCCCCTGGCTGCCGATCGCCACCGAGCACCTGGCCCTGGCCGTGGACCGCCAGGAAGACGATCCGGCTTCACTGCTCAACGCCTATCGCGCCTTCCTCGCCTTCCGCCGTCACCATCCCGCCCTGGTCGAGGGCGAGGTCGTTCATCACCCGGTACGCGACGGCGTCATGCGCCTGGAGCGTCGGCACGACGACGAACGCCTCCTGGTGGCCCTCAACTTCACCGACGAGCCCCGCACCCTGCCCGCCCCGACGACCATCACGCCGCTGGACGACGCGCCGTCATGCGTCAACGGCCGATGGGAAGCGGGCAGCGTGACGCTGCCGGCACGAGGCATCGCCATCACTTCGACCGCCGATGGCTGGCCGGATCGCTGACATCGCTCGCCCCGGGCGCTCGGTACCGAATATGGCCGAGCTCCGAAGGGCGGGTCGGAGGATCCGGCACGGCCGGGACTGGGCCAGTCCCGGCCGTGCCGGTATGCTGGGCACCCAACGCATTCGGCATGGAACTCCGCTGTGACACCTCCCTCTCGGCATATCACACTCAAGGACTTGGCCCGCGAACTCGGCGTCTCGACCGCCAGCGTTTCCAACGCCTTCAACCGACCGGACCAGCTCTCGCCGCGCCTGCGCGAGCGTATCCTCAGCGAGGCCCAGCGCCTGGGCTATCAAGGACCGGATGCCCGCGCCCGCACCCTGCGCACCGGCCGCTCGCGGATCATCGCGGTAGTCCTCGCCGAGACCCTGACCTACAGCCTGAACGACGCGGTATCCAGCGAGCTGCTGACCGGGATCGCCGAAGTGCTCGACGATCATGGCCATACCCTGCTGTTGCTATCGGGTCGGCAACCCGGTTCGCGGCAGACCTCCGGCACGGCCAGCATGGCCGACGGTTTCATCGTCTATGGCCTGATGCCGAGCGCGATGCTGCTCAACGAACTGCCCGCCCAGCGCCCCCTGGTCGCCGTGGATTTCAACATCGACGGCCAGCCGATGGTGCACATCGACAATGAGCCCGCCAGTCACGCTATCGCCTGCTATGCCCTGGCGACACCGCCACGGCGCATCGGCGTGCTCGCCCTGCGACTCACCGAGACACCCTGCAACGGGCGGGTGACCGAGGAACAACCCTGGTTGACCGCCGAACGCACCATTACCCGCGCCCGTCTCGATGGCTTCCATCGCGCCTTCGAGGAACACGGCATCGACCCGGCGGCGGTGCCAGTGTGGAATATCGAGGAGAATACCCATGACATCTGCGCTCCGGTGATCGCCTCCATTCTCGACCTGCCCGACGACGAACGGCCGGATCTGCTGCTGTGCATGTCCGACCGCATTGCCCTCACCGCCCTGACCCTGGCCGAGCAGCGTGGCCTGCGCATCCCCGAGGACCTGCGCCTGACCGGCTTCGACGGCATCGCCGAAGGGCAGTACCGCTCGCCGCGCCTGACCACGGTGCGCCAGGACAGCACCGAGAAGGGGCGCATCACCGCACGCATGATCCTCGGCCTCGTCCCCGCCGAACCCAGCCTGCTGGCCACCGAGCTGATCGTCGGTTTTGATCCGCTCGCGTTCAGTAGTGGTCGTGCCTTCTCGATGTACCGTGTCACGTTCGGCCTGACGAACCCAGCTACGCAGAGTCTCCGGTGTACAGCCAATCTTGGGGGCAATGGCGCCGGTAGACGCCCATTGGGTGGGGTAATCGACCGCGTGATCGAAGACCATGCGGACAACCCGCTTAACCTGGATATTGCATAAGACATGAAAAAGGCGGCTGAAAATCGGTTATAATTCAAGCTCCTACACAAGAACCAACCGCCTCAGCCGCCATGACAAAATGTACCACGCCGTCCGCTTCCTTTCCACGCTGCAAAGGCCGTCAGGTCATCGCCCCGTTGAGTTATGGTGATTTCTGGTGTATGGAAGCAGGCTGAAAGGATGGCGTATCCTGTTGGTTGATCACCACCAAGATCACAACCAACAGAGGATGGATACGCCATGTCCAAGTCTAACCTGCATGCTCTTTCACAACCAGA